>CALAMD010000101.1 GCA_937925695.1 uncultured Bacillaceae bacterium
CGTCTGTTGGTGTTGCTCTTACCCAATCAGTACCATCGTAAACCATTAAAACATATGGGGTTTGAGTGTTATCAAAATATTTATCATTAGGGCTTGGGTCAACAGGAGGTTCACTTTGTACAGGAATATCATCTTGCTTAAGATGTAGTTGACCATCGACATAATCAAGGTCAGCTTTATCTGCCACATCAGACATGATTTCCTGTTCTCTTAAGTCGGTATAATCAATTGCGTTTTTTTCAGCTTGGTTAGCCACGATATCAGCATGACTTTTAGCATTTTGCTCGGCTTGATCGGATTTATCTTGAGCACCTTCAGGCGTCTCCGCCCCAACCTCTGCTGCTTCTGTAGGTGAGATCTTTTCCCAATCAAATCCATTATGAACCTTTGGGACATTCGGAGTTTGTGATGTATCAATCCAAATGACTTCTGGATCTAAAGGTTCCACATCTTGACTGATTTTTTTCTTTTCAGCGTATGATTCGGTATATTCATTGGCATTCACCATGGCTTGATAACTTTCTTCATCTGCATATTCTTTTGAGGCTTCTAAGTTTTCCTGGGCTTGTTGGATACGTTCTTGTTCTTCTTGTGAGACACGACCTTCTGCATAATCAATTGCTTGTTGCATCCGTTCAGTTGATAATTTCACTGGCAATTCTTGTTGTTCGATACCCATTAATTCATTAAATCGATCATTAAGTTTTTTCATTAAGGTCGGTTGTGCTTCTCCAAATGTTGCCTCTAACGTAAACCCATTTGCCTCATGTATTTCTCTAATCTCGGTAATGGGTGCGTTCATGGTGATATTCCACTTTTTATTAAAAACTTCGACGACATCACCTAACCGAAAATCCACTTCATATTCAAACGGAGTTGACATCGCAAATTCGTTGTGTCGATTGTTGTGAACTGGGGTTAAGATTTGAGCTTCCAAGAAAAACGTCGTTTCATGCTCTCTCAATTTGCTACGTCCACGTTCTTTTAATTGTTCTTCAATTTCATCGTCTGGAAGATTTTCATTTTCCTCATCGTTTTCATTCATACCAACATCTCTAGCATCAATAAAGATTTCAGCACGATCAATCCCTTTTAAATGATCTCCCACTTGAACAATGGTTCGATCCTTTCCCTCGCCTTGCCCTCCAACATAGCCAACATTTTTATAATGTTGATGACTATCAACAAACTGTTGCGTCTTAATGGTGGCAAAATCAGGACTGAAAAATACAGGAGGAAAATCCGGATTGTCACGTGTGACATCACGTGGCTCTACCACATCAAAAATCCATTTGCCACGTTCCATGTCGGCATACATCACAAAACCTAAATTACCTTGTTTGGCAATATCCGATATTTCATCAGCGACATTTTTTAAACGGGATTCCCATTCAACGTGTTCACCGCGTTTTTGGTCAGCCGCTACTTCAACAAAATCAATTTTCCGATTCGGATTGGCCGGATCTACTAAATGATTTCGGACATAATGTTTCATAACGGTTTCAGCTGGTCCACTTATTCGATCATAGTCCGTGTTGGATGGAGGGATCGTTATGCGTTGATCTAACACGCCTTCTAATGTAACACCTGTAATCTTCCAATTTTCAGTGACTTTACCATTCTGATCAAGCGCAATCTCACGATGTCGAATAAGCATCGCCTTATCAGGTCGTTTATCTAACACTATTAAATGGCCTTTTTGAAAGTAGTCGGCTCCTTCGACATATTGATTAATATGAAATTCAAAAGAGCCTATTTCATAAAACTTGGGATTGAATATGAGTGATAGATAATTATCTGTCTCATACAATAAATTCAATTGTTGATCATAGACTCTAACTGGTTGGGTCATGGCTATCGCCACCTACCAATAGCTTGAACTCTTGCTGTATAACCTGATTCTGAATAAACCGTACTCATACATCTAATATAAACACCTTCACCTTCAGTTCCCCCTGTTGTCGTAATCCATCGGTTAAAAGCTGACATATCACCCGTGACTACAACAGTTCCAGGCCCATTAAAAGGCTTAGGATATTCCCAATACGTAGATTCAGCACTTTGATATAAAGCCCCTGTATCATTTGTCGCATCCAATGTTCCGATGTTGGCCCAGCATATTTGCAAGCCATCTGAATATCTTACATAACTACCATTCTCATTCTCTCCACTTTCAACCACAAAAGAGACTTGTTGCCAGTCTCCCCAATCCACATCAGACGATATCGCATTATTAGCACGTTTATACTCAGCTAAAATCTCATACCCACTTTGATAATCCCATCTAAAGATCGTGATGGTTTGTACTCCTGTATTGGTTCGGTTTCCAATGGTATGAACATAAGCCCTTAGAGATCCCAATCCAACCCCAAAATCAGATGGACTAATGCCAATTGAATTTAACCAATCTGAAAAGATATCAGCTTGGGCATCTCCACTCATGTAGAATTGTGAAATTCCTTCTGAGTATTCTTCTGGTTTTGCGTCAACTGACTTAATATCGACAGTATTAATCTGGTCACCTACTTGACGAGCAACTTGAACACGTCCACAGACCTCATTATCTCCTCGTTCATCAGTAATTTGGGTATCATCAATGAATGATTTTCCAGCCTCTATATAGACTTGGGCTAACGATAATTCATAAATCGTATCATTTCGTATTAAGCCTGGTGGTTCTGGGACTTCAGCTTCTTCTCCGCGTTTAACAAACGCTCGAATATAACGTGATTCAATATCTCGATCCAATCGTAAAACCACTCGGTCGATTCGATCTAGTGACGCATCAGCCGGTTCATGTGGGCAAGTAATAGAGGCTGTATTGGTATACTCATGCCCTTCTATAAAGGCGCTCCCACTTGCTAAAGTGGTATTCATAGTGTTATCAGCCGACACTTGTAAGCCATTAAAAAAGCCGTTCCCTAAAAAGTTTTTAAAGAACTGGCTAAAATCATCTGCTTGATATTGCCGTGGATCATCTTGTGTACTATTAAAAAATCGATAAAATTCTGCCATAAACTTCCCTCCTACATACCGGTGAACATATCGTGCCAACTAATCGCGGCAATCGCCTGTCTGACACCACGTTCAGCTTGAACTCGAATGTCATTCCGGCCTACTTGTAATTGCCAAAAGTCGCCACTGTGTTCAAAATAACCCATGGCTTTAAATATTTGGTTTCCTCTATGAATCTCGACTCGTTTATGAAGGGGATCGGTATCTATAAATAGGACATCGTTTTCCAGAAGGTTAACATTCACTCGCATGTATTGACCCGTTGTTCGATTTTCAATCATGGGTCGATCAATCGGACCTTGAATGCTAATGGTAACAGGGGTCGCTGTGTCCCCCTCGTTGACTAAAGTTGTAATGTCTCCTTCAATCCCTAGTTCTATTGGAAATTCAAACGGAAATTCAAACGTCCCCTCATAAGCGCGCAATGAACGAGATACTTGACTCGGGTTTCGCCAATAAGGATTCGGGCATTTCCAGGTAATCATGAACGGTTGAAATGGTCGTCTGCCTCGTTCTGGAAACGAAGGGACGCCATCTAAAGCTCCGTAAATTTCTTTCGTATCGCCATCTAATTCCAATGTGATTTTGCCAAGTCCTAATTTAGGGTTACAAACTCTTAAAATTTTCTTACGATAGGATTTAATATCTTTTAAATCGGTTTTCGTAATCGACCCTTGCAAATCGATATATCTAGGAAGTAGTTTGGTATCAGCGTATAGTTCTCCATCTTGATAAGGGACTGCTTGGCCTTGTAATTCTGCCCCTACTTCACCGATTCCAATTAATTCTTCAATCACTAAAGGTGATAGATAAAAAACGATGTCTTCACCTCTAGCATTTTCAAATGTTAACCGCCTCAATATCTACCACCTCAATTCCATAGCTAATTCTCGACTGGCTTTCTTTTGTAACCTTGCAGCTTCAGCTGGTGATACAGGCTCTGGACTCTGGATGGTAATATGTTGGGTGATGTTTGTTGGGGATTCACGCCCCGCAGAGTGACTAGAACCGTAACTATCAGCAGGTTGATGTCTTTCCTTTCCGATGAGAGCTAATAGTTTCATAAACTCACTCGGAGGTCGGACTCCATCAGCATAAGCAGGCAAGGCATTCATTAATTGTTTAGATTCATCATGTGTAAAAACCTGGGTTCCTCTCGGTAGATCAAACACACCAAAAGGTAATACTG
>CALAMD010000102.1 GCA_937925695.1 uncultured Bacillaceae bacterium
CTTCAGACGGGACCTTAGATTTACAAATTGCCTATCGGGCGAATGCGATACTCGGTTTAATCCTAGAATGGAAGCAACAAAACTATCGCTTAAATATTGATGAGTTGAATAACTTATCGATTCAGTTAGTATTAAATGGATAGCTAAGAAAAAAATCTATTAAAGAGAGAGTGTTGTCTATGGGCGTATTAAAAGTAGGTATCATTGGTGCAGGAGGGATTGCAAAAGACGTACATATTCCAAATTATTTAAAAAATAATGACCGTGTTCAAGTGGTAGCAATTGCTGATGTTGTTTTTGAGCGGGCGGAAGAAGTGGCGAGGCAATACGACATTCCATATGTATTTGACTCTTATCAACAAATGTTAGCTGACGTGAAACTTGATGCAGTGAGTGTTTGTGTGCCGAATAAATTTCATATGGATGCGACGATCACTGCCCTTGAAGCCGGATGTCATGTGTTATGTGAAAAACCGCCTGCGATGAATGCGGCCGAAGCAAAAGCGATGCAAGAAGCAGCTGAAAAAGCAGGGAAAATTCTCACTTACGGTTTCCATTATCGACATACAGCTGAAGTAGAAATGGCTAAACGATTTATTGATGCCGGTGAGATGGGACACATTTATTCGACTAAGGTGCAAGCGATTCGTAGACGTGGGATCCCTGGTTGGGGTGTGTTTACGAATAAAGAACTGCAGGGTGGCGGACCATTAATCGATATTGGCGTTCATATGCTTGATACAGCATTATATTTAATGGATTATCCTGAACCCGAGATTGTTCTTGGGAAAACCCATCAACAAATCGGAAACAAAAAAGGTGTCGGACTCCTTGGTGATTGGGATTACGAAAATTATTCTGTAGAAGACATGGCAGTCGCTATGATTACCTTTAAAAATGGCGCTACGCTTATACTTGAGTCAGCCTTTGCTGCCAATGTTGAAAAAGCTGATACGATGCAAGTATCGATTATGGGAAATAAAGGTGGAGCAGATATTTTTCCCTTAAAAATTTACCAGGAAAAGCATGAAACACTAATCGATGTGACGCCTGCCTATCCACCACAAATTGATGTTTATGAAAGAGAGATTACGAGATTTGTTGATAGTTGTATTGAGGGGACTGAACCATTAAGTACACCAGCTCAAGGTGTGATAATCCAACAATTGATTGATGCCATCTATCAATCTGCTGAAACGAAGCAAGCAATATATTTTTAAGGTAAAGGTTAATAATAGTTTTATAGGGTCACTTATGAATGACTCACCACGATTAGACATGTTTATTTTAGCTAAACATGATGCTCCCTAGAAAAGAAGAAGCTGACCCTTCTATTTTTATAATTATTTGAAGATTAGGGTTGCTTAATTACTATTCTATAGGTAAGATAAATTTAAGGATTTTTTTGCGCAATAAAGAAACCGTTTTCCTTCATTTTGTATAATTATGAGAGACGATGATGCCAAGTTAGTAGATAGTTGCTTTTGTTAAGGATGGTAAGGGGACATAGGGTATGATGAGTCATTTAAGAAGAACATAGGAACGTGGAGGGTGAGACAATGGCAATTATACAATTTCCAAAGGACTTTAAGTGGGGGAGTGCAACAGCAGCATATCAAATTGAAGGTGCAACCGATGTCGATGGCCGAGGCCCGTCTATTTGGGACACCTTTGCCAAAACACCAGGTAAAGTACGGAATGGAGACAATGGTGATGTTGCTTGTGGCAGTTACTATAAGTATGGTGAAGATGTTGAACTGCTTGATGATCTAGGAGCAGACATATATCGATTTTCTGTTTCTTGGCCACGCATTTTTCCTGAAGGAACAGGTAAGGTGAACCAAAAAGGCGTTGAGTATTATCATAGATTAATAGATGCGTTACTAGATAAAGGCATCGAACCAATGTTAACGCTTTACCATTGGGATTTACCCCAAGCTTTACAAGATAAAGGGGGATGGGGCAATCGCGATACAATTCAGGCCTTTGTTGATTATGCTTCCTTTATGTATCAAGAATTTAATGGCAAAGTAAAATATTGGATTACATTAAATGAACCTTGGTGTGTAGCATTTTTATCAAACTTTATCGGTGAGCATGCTCCAGGAAATCGTGATCCACAACTAGCCGTAAATATTTCCCATCATCTGATGATTGCTCATGGTGCTGCTGTCAAAAAGTTTAGAGAGCTTAATATCAAAGGACAAATTGGATATGCACCAAATACAACGTGGCTTGAGCCTTACAGTAATCGCCAAGAGGATATTGATGCCTGTCGCCGGGAAATCGGCATTTATATCGATTGGTTTATGGATCCAGTCTTTAAAGGTGAGTATCCACAATTCTTGCTAGATTGGATGAAACAAAGCGGCATCGAGCTTGAAATTGAAGCAGGGGATCTTGAAACGATTCACCAACCGATTGACTTTTTAGGGATTAACTATTACACAGGCCATGTTGCAAAATATAAAGAAGGCGAAGGCGCGTTTCATCATGAATTGGTGGAGTATGGCTATGAACGGACGGATATTGGTTGGCCAATATATCCAGATGGCTTATATAATGTCTTGTTAACAATTAAAGAAAAATACGGTGATATTCCTATATATATTACTGAAAATGGTGCATGTTACAATGATGAACCTAAAGATGGAGAAGTAAAGGATCTAAAGCGTATAGATTATTTAAAGAAACATTTAATTGCTGTCGATCGAAGTATCAAATCAGGTGTCAATGTAAAGGGCTACCTCGTTTGGTCCCTTTTAGATAATTTTGAATGGGCCTATGGCTATTCAATGCGATTTGGTATTGTTCATGTCAATTTTCGTACCTTAGAACGAACGAAAAAAGATAGTTTTTATTGGGTCAAACAAACGATTCGTAATAACTGGTTTGAAGTTTAATGATAACGGTGTAGCATATCAATTCGATGATGCTACACCTATTTTATTATTCACTAATGGTAAATCAACCTAAAATATTTGTTTTTATCATCAAAAATATAAAAAATTTAAAAAAACATATTGCTTTCATAATTTTCATTCTATATAATATTGGTAAAACAGGGTGAGCGCTTACAAAAAATCCTTTTAATTTTTTTGCAGGTTAGAGAAATCGGTTTCCCTGTTTGGACTAACTCTAAGCAAGGGGGTAGGATGATTTACACTTGGTAGCATCATCGTGTACTCATCAATAATTTTACGGGGGTAACAAAAATGCGAAGATGGTTTTTATTTATTGTTCTTGCTGTAGTTGTCAGTCTGTTTGCTGCATGTGGTGGTGACAAAGAGTCGAATAGTCAGGGTGTAAATGATAACGGTGGATCAAATGATGTAAGTAATTCAAATGACGTACCTGACTCAAGTAATGACGGTAGTAAAGAACCTGTCGAATTGACGTTTTGGGTATTTGGAAGTACTGGGTACGATCTATTGGCAGAAGAGTATATGGAACAAAACCAACACGTTACGATCAATATTAATGAAGGTGAAATGGAAGATATGCATGATAATTTATTCACTTCCATTTCCGCCAACAGTGGTGCTCCAGATATTGCGATGATTGAGATTAGTCAAATTGCTAGATTTATCGAAGCTGAAGACCGTTTCTACAATCTTTATGACTATGGCGCAGATCAAGTTGAAGGGAACTTTTTAGACTGGAAATGGCAACAAGCTCAAAGTGTTGATGGCTCATTTCAAATTGGTTTGCCAACAGACATTGGACCGACAACCATGTTTTATCGTACGGACGTAATGGAAGAAGCAGGATTCCCTACAGATCCTGATGAACTGGCAGCAGAAATTAGTACGTGGGATGACTACTATGAAGCGGCTAAAATTATCTATCAGGAAACCGGTAAACCTATAACCGACAGTCCCGAATTAATGTTCAATGCGATGAGGGACCAATTAGATCAACAGTACTTCAATGAAGATGATGAGCTCATTATTGAAGATACGGTAAAAGAAGCTTATGATTTTACGACAAAAATGATTCAAGAAGGATTGATTGGACAAAATGGTCTGTGGACTCCTGAGTGGGGTAGTGCTATGGCTGAGGGTAGTTACGCCACGTTAATTGGTGCACCTGCTTGGATGATAGCTAACGTAAAAGGGAATGCCCCTGATGAAGGAGGAAACTGGTCGTTAACGACAATCCCAGAAGGAGCAGGTAACTGGGGTGGATCCTTCTTAACGATCCCTAGCGAATCGAAACATCCAGAGGAAGCCTTTGCATTTATTGCCTGGTTAACATCACCAGAAAATCAGTTGAAGTCTTTCCATAGCAATGGTTTATTCCCATCGACACCAGATGTTTATGAAGACGACGAATTCTTAGCTACGACTGATGAATACTTTAGTAATGCACCAACTGCGGCTATTTTTGCTGAGGCAGCCCAGTCAGTAAAAACAGTCTATATGGGTAAAAACTATGGTCTCGTAAATAATGAATTAGTCACAGCGTTAATGAATGTCGCTATTGAAGGTGCCGATCCTCAAGAGGAATGGGATTTAGCTGTTGAAAGAATTAAAAGCCAGTTAGAAAGGCAATAAGATAAGATCATGAAGCGGTCTACTCAGGCCGCTTCCTAAAATATAAAAGGGGTGACACCAGTGGAGCATTCTAATTCAATCACAGAAGAAAAACCGAAGAAACGGCTTCGCTTTAGTGAAAAAAGAAAAGAAGCCATCGCTGGTTACACATATATCGCACCATTTTTTATTCTCTTTTTGATCTTTGGTTTATTTCCGATGATCTTTAGTTTTTATCTCGGTTTTCAGAGGTGGAACGGGTTAGGGGAAATGGAGTTTATCGGTATCCAGAACTTTAAATGGATCTTAACCGATCGAATATTTTGGACGTCCTTATACAATACCATCATTATGTGGGTTTTAGGAACGATGCCCCAATTAGTTATCGGTATTGTTCTTGCCTATGCCTTAAATTCCACATTAATTAAACTAAAAGGCTTTTTTAGAGTTTCCGTATTCATGCCGTATGTTACATCAACAGTGGCAGTTGCCATTGTATTTGGCGTCATGTTCAATTCCCAAGACTTTGGTTTAATGAATAATATTTTATCGCTATTTGGCTTCGATTCTGTGAGCTGGGAAACATCCAATTGGGGAGTTAAAATCGCCATTTCGACGATGGTTTTTTGGCGGTGGATTGGTTATAACACGATTATATATTTAGCTGGTCTACAAGGTATCCCGAATGAATTATATGAAGCAGCAGAAATTGACGGTGCAACTGTATGGCAAAAGATTTTCTATGTTTCCTTACCGATGTTAAGGCCAATTGTAATTTTTCTCGTGTTCACGACAACAATTGGAGCATTGCAATTGTTTACTGAACCACTCATCTTTTTAGGAAGAGGAGCGCGGGAAGAAGGTATTACCGTTGTACTCTATTTATATCGAGAAGCTTTTAACAACCAAGCCTTTGGTCCAGCATCAGCAACAGCGATTGTATTATTTATTATCATCATTTTGTTATCAACTATTAATGTTGCTATCGCTAACCGAGTTGGTCGATGAATGAGGAGGGTGAGGACATGTTAACAAAACGATTTTTTTCCAAGTTTTTTCTATATTTGGTATTGACTATAGCTGCATTTCTATCCATTTTTCCATTCTATTGGATGTTTGTGATGGCAACGAATCATAATAGTGTCATCAATAAAGTTCCACCAGCCATGGTTCCAGGTCCAGAGCTTGTAACGAATTTTAGAAACGTACTTGATACGATTGATTTCTTTGGCGCAATGGGTAATTCCCTCATTGTGGCAACAGTAACGACATTAGGTGTCTTGTTTTTATGTTCAATAGCTGGTTTTGCTTTTGCAAAATTGGAATTTAAGGGCAAAAATATTTTATTTGTGGCGATACTCGTAACGATGATGGTTCCGCCCCAGTTAGGCCTTATTCCTCAATATATCATTATTACGAAGTTGCATTGGTTAAATCAGTTAAAAGCCATTATCGTACCCGGTTTGATTGATGCCTTTGGTATCTTTTGGATGAGACAATATATTAGTAGTAATGTTTCTGATGAGCTTGTTGATGCCGCTAAAATTGATGGGTGTTCCATCTTCAGGGTTTATTGGAATATTGCTGTGCCAATCATCATTCCTGCCTTTGCCACGTTAGCGATTATTAAGTTTATGTACGTATGGAATGATTTTCTCTGGCCTCTTGTAGTATTACGTGAACAATTTTCCCATACCATTCAAGTGGCTTTACGGGGATTAATCGATAATTATGTACGAGATAATGGTATGATATTATCAGGAACCTTTTGGGCAACAGTACCACTCATTATTGTGTTTTTATTATTAAATAAATTGTTTATTCAAAGTTTGTCAGAAGGTGCCGTGAAAAGTTAAGTGAAAAAATGATCGCGTGAGATGATTGGAAATCAGTCGTTCAGATTGAAGATCATCTTAGGCAAAGCAATGAATTAAGAGCACGTGAAACAGTGATTGATAATCATGATGAATCATGAGAAGTTAACCAATCATTTTATCAAGCAATTTTGTTGAAAAAATGACAACTTTAATCAAAAATCAACAATAACAATTGATATTGTTCGAGATTATAAAGAGATAGAGGGATTTAGATGAAGCTTACGATAAGGGATATTGCGAGAATGGCCGGTGTGTCTCCAGGAACCGTATCTAAAGTTATTAATGGCACAGGAAGTATCAGCCCGAAAACGATTGAAACTGTCAAAAGAATCATTCAAGAAACAGGTTATCAACCAAGTTTTTCTGCCCGATCTTTAGCGACTAAAAAATCAAATTTAATTGGTTTGATCTACGCCGGAGATATTAATGCTGAAATAACCCACCCAGTGTTTAATCAAATTGTGAATACTTTTAAAAATGAAATCGGCAAACTAGGCTACGATATCTTACTATTTTCTAATGAACAGTTTAGACGTCAAGATTATTTATCGAGATGTAAGCACTTTCAGTTGGATGGATGTTTAATCATCGCAGGAGATCAAATCGAAGAAGCAACTTATGAATTAGACAAAAGTGATATACCTTGTGTTGGTGTAGATATTGAACTGATCGGAGATACGTCTAGTTATGTAACAACGGATAATCGCAAAGTATCAGCCCTAGTTGTAGAATATTTTTATCTGCACGGTGTTCATGAAGTTGCTTTTATCGGCGGTCCGAAAGACTCTCTGATTACGAGTATTCGTAAAGATTCATTTTTACATTTTATGAATCGGTTTAATATGAAGATTGAGCCGAATTGGATCCAACATGGGGACTATTTTGAAGATAGTGGCTATGATGCGATGAAAAAAATTCTTGCCCAACCAACCCTTCCAGAAGCGGTTTTCGCGGTTTCAGATTTGATGGCCCTTGGGGCATTACGGGCGATTAAAGAAGCCGGTCTGTCAGTACCAGAAGACATCAAGGTCATTGGTTGTGACGATATTGAAGTTTGTCGGTATAGCGATCCAGCACTTGCAACGGTTAAACAAGACAAAGAAAGAATTGGGAAAATAGCTTCATCAATGATTCATCAATTAATAAACGGTGAAAAAAAGGTGGACTCAGTCTTAGTTGATCCCGAGTTAATTATAAGAAGATCAGGGGAAATCGAGAGTAGTCGATCCCGAGTTGATGTATAGAAAATATGAGAGATGAGAACCATTGGTCCCCGAGTTGATTAATAGCAAGTATATGAGATTGAGAACAACTGATCTCAAGTAAATCCAAAGAAGATTGGGCGAGATTGAATATAATTGATCTCGAATGAATAAAAGATATGAGAGATTAATAGTAATTTCTCTCGAGTTGAGTAAAGATCAGATGAAATCGTGCCTAGTTAATGAACAAAACGTCAGACGATATCAAAGTAATGATGCAAAGTAGGGATGGTATGAATGAAACTGAACCACTATTTTTCCGGATCTTAAATATATTTGCTCATTTTGTTTTACTCAATTTATTATGGTTGCTTTGCGCTTTACCTGTTATTACTTTAATTCCTGCGACGTCGGCACTATTTTCCGTTGTTCGACAATGGCTCATTTCAGGTATTGATGCAGGCTCAACCCAACTTTTTTTTCACTACTTTAAAGCTAATTTCAAACGCAGTTTTTCGATTGGTCTGCTATGGTTATTGGCTGGTCTCATTCTCTTCATTGACTTCTATCTCGTTAGCCAAGTTCAATTTACTGGTGATTTTTTCGTCTTGATTTTAATTATTTTTGCTTCGATTATTTACCTGTTTGTGACGCTTTATTCTTTATGTATCATGGCCCATTATGAACTAACGGTGATGGAAACGTTAAAAAACGCATTGTTTTTATCAGTTAGTCATCTTTTGAGAAGTGTACTCTCTCTCTTGATCATTGGGTTGGCGCTAGTTTTGGTATTTTATCTGCCCTTTATGATCTTCATCGTTGGTAGTGTGCTCGCCTTTATTTTATATAATATTTTTCATACTATACCAGTCGTGAAAAACAGAACCGAATCAGAAGCATCTATCACACGTTAAGTTTATGATAGCCTAGGCTAGTTTCCGGAAGGCATGCTGGGTTGATTTATACAGATGATTTCTTTTCCACCTAGTAAAAATAATTCGAGATATGTTGGATGTAACTTTATGAATATTGTGAACGTCTCATTGATTGAGGTGGTGAATATGATGAGGTTGTTCGCAATTAGTTTACTTGTCTTTTTATTTGCCTGTAGTGATTTACAAGATCAGGAATTGAATGATGCTTACGCCAGTCAACCGACTAGTGATGGAAATGAGGCAACATCCAGCCAACCAATTGACGATGACAATGGAAAAGCAGGAATGGTTGAAGAAGCCACTTTTATAGGAACGATTGAAGAAATAAATGGGGACATCGCACTTGTCGCGATAGAGGAAGGAACCATTCTAAATTCAGGCAGTATAGTCGATATCGACCTATCTGTTGCTAGTGATACGACCTTCGAAATTGGTGACAAGGTTAGAGTGGGCTATGATGGGATCATTAGAGAAACCTATCCCCTAGGCATTAATACAATTTTTGTTGAATTGCTAAATTAATTTATAAGAACTAACCGTTTGCTTTTGTTTAAGGACTTATCATTTTATTTGTCTTTTGTTGTTATCATCTGTTATTTTTAGAAATCCTCCTAGAACCAATCATACGTTATGTGTGGTTGGTATTTTTTTGTTGAACATGCGCTTGTTCGTTAATTTCTGTTAGGCTCAATTTCAGTAGTGCACTAACGAAAGCACGTAGCTTGCTAGGTGATATTTCAATATGCAACGGAAATTATCCTGCCTTCGAGCAAGGGGCAGTATATTTATGAAATTTTGGCAGAATGGCCGAAGGGTACTATTTCCTATACATTTGTTGTTGAAATTAAATATTTTTTTTAAAAACGAGAGGGGCACCTCTTTTCTTTTTTGTCAACGGATACATTTTGACCAACGAGTGTTTGAAAAAAACTACTAAATTATGTATTATTCTTAGTCTATTTTGTAAGAAACTAGTATAGTATAAGTAGATTACTAACAACTAGAAAGAAGGTATGACAATGACAAAAGGAAAGAGATTTTTGTTTATTGGTGATAGTATCACCGAATGGGGAAGATTCGAGGATCCCGAAAATTTAGGAGACAACTATGTAAGACTTATTCATGATTATTTAACCGTGACTTATCCTACTAAGCGCTATGAGATTATTAATAAGGGTATTGGTGGAAATCGTGTAACCGATTTAGCGAAACGGTGGGATGAGCATGTCATCCAACAAAATCCTGATGTTGTATCCATATCAATTGGCATAAATGATGTTTGGCGTCAAATTGATCAAACAACAGTTGATCAGGTTTATCCAGATCAGTTTAAAGAAATATACGACGATCTGATCACCCAAGTAAAGGAAAAAACGAAAGCTACGATTATCCTTATGGAACCTACCGTCATTGAAGAAGTCGTATCACCTGATGGGAACGCCATGCTCGTACCTTACGTTGAAGCTGTACAAGAATTAGCTAAAAAGCATGATACGATGATTGTACATACACATCAACTGTTTCTCGATTATTTAGAAAAAGGCTCATACCCACTCACAACAGATGGTGTCCATATGAGTCCAGCAGGCAACATGCTGATGGCAAAAGGATGGCTGCAAGTAGCCAAACCACTTTATGACGCATAAAAAATAGCATTCGTTGTAATTTTTTAAGCAGACTCGCTCGAGGATGGCCGGAAGTTGATCCAAAATGGTGTGAAGTCGCTCGAGGATGGCCGAAAGTTGATCCAAAATGAGCAGAAGTCGCTCGAGGATGGTAGGAAGTTGATCCAAAATGGTGTGAAGTCGCTCGAGGATGGTAGAAAGTTGATCCAAAATGGTGTGAAGTCGCTCTAGGATGACCGAAAGCTTTTAAGCCCCCTTAATCCTTTGGACACCAAAATCGATAAGGAGTACAATGATTTTAATTAATTTATCGATAAAGGTGGTGATTAAGGTGGCTGGAAATGAAGTAAAGATGTTTGAGGATTTAAAGAAACATTATGTACGAATGGCACTTGAAACAAATAAATATGCGACTACAGCGAAGGCAGCAGGTGTTGCTCCTAGTACTCTAAGAAGATGGATGAGGAAGTATGAGACAGAGGTTCGAGATCAAATGGAATCTGAAGATGCAAGTATTACACCAGTAGAACTAACTGAAAATGAATATAAACAGAAATATGAGAGAGCAATGAAATTGTTGGGTGAGAAAGAACTAGAGGTCGCAGTATTGAAAGATGCATTAAAAAAAAAGGATTATCAATAGATGAGTTGTGCCTAACTGTAGATAAATGGGCTGAAAGAGGTTTTTTTATCAAACGTATCATAGACATTTTAGACCTTAATCGTTCCACATATTACTCTAGAAAGTCTAAGCAGCCAAAACAGAGTAGCCAATCTAAAAGGGGCAGACCATATCCAGGGTATTCATGGCATAGAGACGGATATCAAGTTCCTGATGAACAAATTGAAGAATATTTAATGGAACTCCACCATGATGATCATTTAGGTGCATTAGGATATAAAAAGTGGACACCGTTATTGTATGAACTACATGGTTTGAAAATCAATAAAAAGAAAGTGTTCCGATTATGTAAGAAGTTAAATATCTTAAAAGATCGAAAGATCAAACAATCAAAGCATCCTAGAAAATTAGCTAGAAATCGGGAAATTACTGGCCCAAATCAATTATGGCAGATAGATATAAAATATGCCTCTATCGTAGATAGTAACTATTTTGTGTTTATATGTAGTGTGATTGATGTTTATGATAGAAAAATTGTAGGTGTATATAGGGGGCCAACATGTAAAGCGAAAGATGTCACAATGATGCTTACCAAAGCATTAATTAGGCGGAAGGTGCATTTTAAGGAAGGCGCGTTTGAATCTAAGCTGATCATTCGTAGCGATAATGGACCACAATTTGTAAGTCATATATTTGGAGATTTTTGTGAACATCAAAAGATTTATCATGAAAGAATTCCTAATAAAACGCCTAATATGAATGCCTATATTGAATCCTTTCACGCACAGATACAGCGAGAATGTTTTGATCGACATCCCTTTCACTTTTATGATGAAGCTTATTACTATATTGATGGATATATCGATACTTATAACAATATTCGTCCTCATGGAAGTTTAGGGAATCATTCACCCAATAGGTACAGCCAACTCACGTTGGCAGGTAAAATTCCTATGCGGCAAATAAGCTTATAATGGTGTGGCAGTTTTAAAAGCAGGGAAATTGTTCCCTAATTATCGGGTAATAACCATTATTAAGTAGGGGAACAACTTGATTTGGTAGCAACGCATGATAACCTGTTTGGTGTCCAGATTTCCTGTGAGCTGGATGCCTGGAAAGAGCATCATGCGTTGAAGGCTACAAGTCAAGTTACTAATGATAAACATCTATCTTAAAAAGGAACGGGGGGGACAATTTCCTCAAATTACCTAACAAAAAATGAAAAACTAAGATAATTAAAGAAAATGAAAGTATGTGTCCAATCTAAGGGGGCCTAGCCG
>CALAMD010000103.1 GCA_937925695.1 uncultured Bacillaceae bacterium
TTATGCACCAATACGCTTTATTGCGCTTGTTATTAGCTGGACTGTGTCTTTATTTTGCATGGCCTTATATCCCACAACCATCATCATTGTTAGAGATGGCATTTTGGGGTGTATGGCTATTTTTGTTTTTATTAGTAGTAGGTGCTAATTTGGCTACGCTATTACAAATGACAACCCCTCCATTAATGGAACAGGAAAGAGAAAAAGTGAGAGATACGCATAAATATTGAGCGGAATGGAAATCATCTGTATAATAAGTAATATATAAATATATTAGTACAGATGAAAGCCGGTGATCTAAAAATGACAACTAAACATGAACAGATCCTTCGGCATATTATGGCTTTAGAAGTCGGTCATAAAATATCCGTAAGGCAAATTGCCAGAGAGTTAAATGTCAGTGATGGTACAGCATATCGGGCGATTAAAGAAGCCGAAAATCAAGGATTGGTTAGTACGATTGAGCGAGTGGGCACAATTCGTATTGAACGGAAGAAAAAAGAGAATATTGAAAAATTAACTTTTGCTGAAATAGTAAATATTATTGATGGACAAGTGTTAGGTGGAAGGGACGGGCTCCATAAAACCCTTAATAGATTTTTAATCGGTGCGATGGAATTGGATCCGATGATGGAGTATACCGAAGCAGATTCATTGCTGATTGTTGGTAATCGGGTCAAGGCCCATGAGCTTGCTATAAAAAAAGGAGCAGCAGTATTAATAACAGGTGGTTTTGATACAGAAGATTATATAAAGCGTTTAGCTGATGAGAAAAAGCTGCCTATCATGTCAACGACCTATGATACATTTACGGTTGCTTCGATGATCAACCGAGCGATTTACGACCAGTTGATCAAGAAGGAAATTATATTTGTCGAAGATATTTTAACGCCCTTTGAAAAAATTTATTATTTACAACCGAAAGATACAATTGAAGAATGGTATGCTTTAAACGAAAAGACCCAACGGACCCGCTTCCCTGTCATTGATGAACATAGGCGTGTTTGTGGGATCGTAACGGCAAAGGATATTGTTGGAAAAAAACGCAATCTCCATATTCAAAAAATCATGACCAAAAACCCTGTTGTGGTTCAAGCGAAAACCTCTTTAGCTTATGTAGCACATATCATGGTTTGGGAAGGTATTGAACTTGTTCCGATTGTAGATGAGTCATCAGTACTGATTGGACTTGTTTCCAGACAAGATGTGCTAAAAGCCTTACAACAAATGCAACGTCAGCCTCAAGTGGGCGACACGATTGATGATATTGTCTCCAGTAATTTGCATGCGACAAATCAGAAGCAAACTGTCTTTCAAACAGAAGTTATTCCACAAATGACAAATCAATTAGGAACGTTGTCTGATGGTGTTCTAATTAATATTATGACAGAGTCTAGTAGTCGATTATTAAACTACTTAAAAAAAGGAAATATAGTCGTTGAAAATGTTACAACTTATTTTATAGAACCTGTGCAAATTGACAGCCAGCTCATTATTAAACCTAAATTATTAGAGGCAGGTCGAATTTATGCCAAAATTGAAGTTGAGATTTTTCATGACCAAAAACTAGTCGCAAAAGGCTTAATAACAGCCCAATTAATTAACCGTTAAAAAACCAGCTAACAATTATTAGTTAGCTGGTTTCTTCTTAATCTTGTGGATTTAATCGGCGATATTCATTTCGATAATGTTTAGCCGTTTTAAAACCATGGGTTAACTGTAAGATGCCTAAGAAGGCAAACACCGCTGCAATGAATAAAGCAATACGGGTTTGGTAAAATAAATATTGATTAATGCCGAAAAATAAAATAAATGTTCCAAGACAAATTCTAGATTTTGAGTTAAGATAGTGTTGAGTTAGTTCATCTTTCGTACGTAGGATTGCGACTTTAAAATAAATATATAACACAATCGAAACAACGATTACAATAGGAAAAATAACCATAATTCGGTGAGCACTCGCTTTCTAAAATGAATCTTTGTTACATTGTATCTTGTTTAGCTGTAATAAGCTAGAATTTAATATAAATATAAAGGAAAATGAGGGTAAGCTAAATTGATAATTCAAAAGATAATTGATGCGATTAAATCATATGATACGATCATTATTCATCGGCATGTACGACCAGATCCAGATGCTTATGGATCACAAGTAGGATTAAAAGAGATTATTTCAGCTTCTTTTCCACAAAAACAAGTCTATGCTGTAGGCGAGGAAGATCCATCATTAGATTTCTTAGCACGAATGGATGAGATTGAAGATGAAAAATATGAGGATGCACTAGTCATTGTTTGTGATACTGCAAATACTGAGCGAATTAGTGATCAACGGTATGATCAGGGAAAGATGCTTATAAAAATAGACCATCATCCTAACCACGATCAATATGGTGATTTGCTTTGGGTAGATACGTCCATGGGTTCAACTTGTGAAATGATATATGAATTATATGCCCATGGAAAAAAAGACGGTTTTCAAATGCCCGAAGTTGCTGCTCGATTGTTATATGCGGGGATTGTTGGTGATACAGGGCGATTTTTATTTCAAAGTACCACAGAGAAAACCTTTAAAATTGCAGCAGATTTAGTCACCTATTCTTTTTCATTAACGGATTTATATGAAAATTTATATAGCATTAATGAAAATATCGCTAGACTGCAAGGATATATTTTACAAAACTTTACGATGTCCGAAGCTGGTGTGTCTGTTGTAAAAATCACGAAAGAAACGCTGGATGAGTTCAATGTGGATGCTTCTGAGTCAGGACAGTTAGTTTCAGTGCTTGGCAATATTGAAGGGATCGCTGCCTGGGCGTTCTTTATTGAGGAAGAACCATCATTAATCCGCGTTCGTCTTCGCTCCAAAGGACCCGTTATCAATGAGTTAGCTGCAAAATATAATGGAGGTGGGCATGCGCTTGCAGCTGGTGCGAAAGTAAGTTCTTGGCAGGAAGCTGATGCATTGGCCAGTGAATTAGAAACACTTTGCCAACAACATAAATAACTCGATGTAACGATAAAACATGCTCATTAACCTTGATAAAATGAGCATGTTTATTGTGAAATATGAGCAGATAACTGTAATTTTACTGTTTGGGAGATAATTAGTTTTTCAACATCGAAGTAATAGGTGAAATCATCAATCGTAAATGCTTTTTTTTCAATGGTGGATATTAACAATTGATCGCTCGCTGCAAGCACGGATAAGTCCATCCCAATGATATGTTTTAGTTCAGCTTTTATTAATTCTGAAAATTGATGAATGAGGAGACGATCTAATTTTAATTCCTTATGGTTTGTGATGGTAATTTCAATTGTTTCAACAATGGATTGCATACGTCTTGCCTCATCTTCATCTTCTCTATCTTGTAGTAATGATTCATATAAATCTTCTAATTCAGTAACCTCGGCATGAAGCTTCAAATTTTTTTCAACCAGCTGTTCGTACATAGCACCATACATGTATAAAATGATTACATAGGATATGATGATCCCGGTGATAAGCCCTAAAAAAAATCGTTGCCAGCTTTTTTTATGATGATATCTGGGAAAATGCATTAACTCACATCCTCTTGAATAAGCCACTGAATCAGCACGATCCCTGCTTTGACGCCGCCCATCGCTGATATAATTAATAACACTTGTTTGACAATATCAATTGTTGAGCCATCGATCACACCTTTTTCAAAGTTGGCAATCGCATCAAAAGTACCACCAATGGCAGCGACAATTGCCCAAATTCTTAATCCTTTAGCAATTCTATTAATCGACGTTAAAGGTGCTTCCCCGGTTAAAAAGGATCCGATGCTGCCAATAATTGCTCCACCGACAATTACCCCAAAGGCAATAAAAAAGCAGTGTATAAAAGAAGTAATAAACCTTTCTCCCATTTGGAAACACCCCTAAGCGGATTACTTGTTTCATTCTATGACCTGTTGGACAAGGATATGTTTTTAAAATAAGACTTCCTTTCTGAATCAACCATGAGAATCCGCTATAATGGTGATATAGTGTGTTGAAGGTGAGATGAGATCTATGTCATATACTCATTTACAAGTTCATAGTGGATATAGTTTGTTAGATAGTACCATTTCCATTGAAAAACTAGTTAATAAAGCTAAAGAACTAGAATTTGATGCCATTGCCTTAACAGATCATGAAGTGTTGTATGGCGTGATTCCCTTTTACCAACTGTGTCTAAAAAATAATCTTAAACCAATCATCGGGATGACCGTTGAACTCATCCATGATGATTACCAGGTCGAAAATTGTATTTTATTAGCGAAAAATAATAAAGGATATCAACAACTAATTGAATTAAGTACATGGATCAATAAAGATGAACAACGATTAACATTGCCGATTTTACAATCTCACGCCCATGATCTCATTGGTATTTTACCTGTACAAACAAGTGTGATCGCTGAATTATTGATTAACGATCGGTTTGACCAGGCGAAAGCTATCATTGACAAATGGCTAAATGTTTTTTCCGCTGAAGATTTTTATTTAGGTATTCAAGATCATGGCTTAGCAAGCGAGCGCAGTATGCAACAAATGGTTAAAAACTTTCATGAAGCGTATGAAATACAAGTTGTGGCGATCAATGATGTGCGTTACCTTGAACGAGATGATTATGTAGCGTTTGATTGTCTCCAGGCGATTAAGGAACAAAAACGGTGGCGGGAAGATGAAGATCTCACTAAAATAAAAAATCGTTATCTTCGGTCTCAGGAAGAGATGGAACAGATTTATCAAGACTTCTGGCTAGAACCCCTTGAAAATACAGAGAAAATAAAAGAAAAATGCCATGTTACGTTAGCTTTTCAGCAAGCTTTATTGCCGGCTTATCCAACTCCTAATGAGCTTCCATCCCATGATTTTTTACGGGAGTTATGTTTTGAACAAGCTAAACAGAAGTATGCTGAACTGACTGATGAAGTTGTTGAACGGTTAAACTATGAGTTAGATGTAATTGATAATATGGGCTTTAGTGATTACTTTTTAATCGTGTGGGATTTTGTTGCTTATGCGAAGAAGAACAATATTTTAGTCGGACCTGGGCGGGGTTCTGCTGCTGGTTCTCTCGTTTCGTTTGTACTAGGCATTACTGAGGTAGATCCTTTAAAATATGATCTACTATTTGAGCGGTTTTTGAATCCGGAACGAACCTCGATGCCTGATATTGATATTGATTTTGCCGATCATAGCCGAGATGAAGTGATTCAATATGTTCGCAACAAATATGGGGAAGAACATGTCGCTCAAATTATTACCTTTGGTACTTTTGGTGCAAGATCTCTGTTAAGAGAATTGTTTAAAACAATGGGTGTGGACCAACAAGATATTTCTTACATTTTTCAAATTATCCCTCCCTATACGAATAAATCAATTGTGGAATATGTTCGTGAATCCACTGATTTGCAGGCCTATATTAAACAGTCACCAAAACTGAGAAAGTTGTTTAAAATCGCCTTTACACTAGACGGACTGCCTCGTCATATTTCCACTCATGCTGCTGGAATCGTCATGAGTAAAAGGCCACTTACTGAGAACGTGCCCTTAACGTTAGGTTCTAATGATGTTCATTTAACCCAGTTTCCGATGAATGATCTCGAAGCATTAGGCCTGTTAAAGATCGACTTTTTAGGACTTAGAAATTTATCGTTTATGGAACAAGTTATTCAGTCGATTGCCTATCGAACTGAAAAACACATATCTCTTCAGCAAATTCCTAGTGATGATCAAAAAACATTTCAGTTGTTACAACAGGGTAAAACTAACGGGATTTTTCAATTGGAATCTGAAGGGATGAAGCGGGTCTTACAACGATTACAACCGTCTGAATTTGAAGATATTGTAGCTGTCAATGCTCTTTACCGACCAGGCCCGATGAATTATATTGATACGTATATTCGCCGAAAAAGAAGAGAAGAAAAAGTATCCTATCCCCATCCTGATCTAGAGCCGATTTTAGCTAAAACATATGGTGTATTAATTTATCAGGAGCAAATTATGCAAATTGCCCATCGGATGGCAGGATTTAGTCTTGGCGAAGCAGATATTTTACGGCGGGCAATTAGTAAGAAAAGTGCAACGATGATTAAGGAATTAAAAGTATCTTTTATTAAAGGCTGTATGGAAAATGGCTATGATGCTAAGTTAGCTGAACAAATTTTTCTATGGATAGAGCGGTTTGC
>CALAMD010000104.1 GCA_937925695.1 uncultured Bacillaceae bacterium
AGGCAACAACTAATCCTGATAAAATATCACCGCGAATATTGCCAAACCATTCTTGCTTATATTGTTCTATACTCAATGTGATGCCTCTTTCTAATAAAGATATTGATGACATTTTACGCTTTCGGGAAAAATGTCAACCAATATATCATAACATATATCAATTCCTAATCAATTCATTTGAACGTGCGGGTAGACCGTACAGCTTTTTGCCAGCCTTCGTATAATTCATCACGTTTTTCAGTCGCTAATTGGGCTGTAAATGTGCGCTCTTTTTTCCATTGATTAGCTATTTCTTCTTTGTTTTTCCAATAACCTACAGCTAAACCAGCTAAATATGCCGCCCCTAATGCGGTAGTTTCTTGAACGACTGGCCTTTCCACTGGAACATCTAACATATCACTTTGAAATTGCATTAAAAAGTCATTTTCTACAGCACCACCATCAACACGTAAAGCCTTTAATGATAGACCTGCTTCTTCCGTCATCACATCAATAACATCTTTCGTTTGATAAGCGAGGGATTCTAATGTAGCTCGAACAAGGTGTTCTTTTGTCGTACCACGAGTGAGACCAAAGATCGCGCCACGAGCATCACTATCCCAATAAGGTGTGCCAAGGCCAACAAAAGCTGGAACAACATAAACACCGTCAGTCGAGGTAACTTTTGTTGCTAGTTCTTCACTTTCGGATGCATGATCAATTAATTGTAATTCATCCTTTAACCAGCTCACCGCTGATCCCGCAATAAAAATACTACCTTCCAAGGCATATTCTACTTGCCCATCTAATCCCCAAGCAATGGTAGTCAATAAGCCATGTTCTGAGGGGACCGGGCGCTCGCCCGTATTCATTAACAGGAAACAACCTGTACCATATGTATTTTTAACCATGCCCTCTTCAAAGCATGCTTGACCAAACAAAGCTGCTTGTTGATCACCAGCCATGCCTGCAATCGGTATTTCTTCACCAAAAAAGTAATAATCAACCGTATGCGCATAAATTTCAGAAGACGGTCGCACTTCCGGTAGCATACTTTTCGGAACCGTTAAGATTTCTAGTAACTCATCATCCCATTTTAATTCATGAATATTGAACATTAATGTTCGTGATGCATTGGAATAATCAGTAACATGTACCTGACCACCAGATAATTTATAAACTAACCACGTATCAATCGTGCCAAATAATAACTCGCCCTGTTCAGCTTTTTCCCTTGCACCTTCAACATGATCGAGAATCCACTTCACTTTCGTTCCAGAAAAATAGGGATCGATTAATAACCCGGTTTTTTCTTTAAATAATTCAGCATACCCGGCTGCTTCTAATTCTTTACAAATTTCCTCTGTTTGCCGTGACTGCCAAACAATCGCTTTATAAATTGGTTTTCCAGTAGATCTTTCCCAAACAACAGCTGTTTCCCGTTGATTCGTAATCCCAATCCCAGCTATTTGGTTGGCTTCGACCTTGGCCTTGCGCAATACCTCAGTAATACATCCAAGAACAGAAGTCCATATTTCCTCAGCATCATGCTCTACCCAGCCTGGCTTAGGAAAAAATTGTTCAAACTCTTGCTGTGCAATCGCAACAATTTCGCCTTGATGATTAAAAAGTATTGCCCGTGAACTCGTCGTTCCTTGGTCAATGGATAAGATTAGTTTTTCATTCATTCCTCAACTCTCCTTTAAATATATGGATTAGATTTTTTCTTTCATGACAAATGATTCCCTATCTGACAAAGGCGACGACTTAGGTTCGCCTCTTTACGTAACAGTTCTCTTTTCTTAATAATCTGTATGAAAATAATTTCTAATAATATCATTACATTTCCTTCTATTTTACTATATTTTTTAGCAGGATAACGAACATTGATAACCATGGTCTTATTCCATACTAACTTTTAATAGCGTAAGTTCATTTTAGTCAAAATGAATGTAGGAAAATAATAAACTCGTAGATCTTGATAGGAAAAGATTACGAGTTTCTAGTATTTTATATGATTCCTGGTAGTTAGGGACTGACACTAATATATTAGAGCACTAATTACAACAAATGATGACTTTACGATGAATATGCCCTTTCTGAGCAATCATTATTTACCGTGGAAAAAATCGTATTAAATAGATAAATCTTGAAAATCTTGTCCGGTAGTAAATGAACCCACATCATGAATAAACATTTCCATCATTTGCAAGATGATACTTTTTCCTAACAACAATTCACGACAAACCCTGATCTTTGAAAAAGTCCTCAACTGTTTTTCGCCATGCTTGAGGATTATCTAAATGTAAGTCATGTCCTGCATTCGGAACATAGATATACCTTCCATCAGGTATCGCGCTAACCATTCTAGTTAAAATATCTTTAGAGATGGAACCTTTTTCGCCAGCGACAATTAAGGTTGGACATATGATCTGTTGCCAATCATTCCAATAATGTTTATCAACAACATCATCAAGGGAATGAATCATATTTTCATATTTAAAAGCTGGCCAGTATCCATCTTCACGTTTGACCAATGATTTAGCAAAGGTTCTACCGTACAAAGTATCCCCACCAAAATATTCTATAGCATCACCAAGATTTTTAAATGGAACAGGCCAATGATTTAACCAATTACGAATATCTTCTTGAGCGGTAGAATTTTGTTCAGGTGTAGCTTCTACAACAATAAGTGCTTTTACTAAATCAGGCCGTTTAGCAGTAAGCAAAAATGCATTTAGCCCGCCCATCGACTGTCCAATAAGTACAACGGGCTTATCACAACACTTTTCTATGATTTGGATGGCATCCTCAACATAAGCATGACGGGAAAAATCAGTCACATTAAATTGGCTTGTTCCGTGACCACGTTGATCTGGTGCAAGTACACGACCAAATTTAATTAGCCAATCTGCTGTACTTTCCCATTCCATGCCGCACCCCGCTAACCCGTGTAACAATAATATATCCTGATCTTTCTTACCCCTGAATTCTAATACATTTAACTTCGCTCCTTGTGAATAGACAGTCAGACGGTTAATCAACAGTACCCTTTCCTTTCTGAAATGATTTGCTTGCATTTTAGTAAATCATATATATAATTATAGCTTTTCAAATTACCTTTACAGTCTTATACATACCATATCCTATAAAATAATCCCCGTATAGTTGTTTCTATACTTTTATACTTTCAACCTTAAAAGTTCAAATAAACAAAAAAACACCTACATGTTTATTAGTCAAAACATGTAGGTGTAAAAATCTTATTATGTGTATTTAATACCAGTAGCCGGGATCGAACCGGCACTCCCTAAAAGGGAACCAGATTTTGAGTCTGGCGCGTCTGCCAATTCCGCCACACTGGCTCAATTTTCAAGAAAGGCGGCAACCGGATTCGAACCGGTGGTAAAGGTTTTGCAGACCTCTGCCTTACCAACTTGGCTATGCCGCCATGCTGGTAGAATAACATAAGAGCGGAAGACGGGATTCGAACCCGCGACCTCCACCTTGGCAAGGTGATATTCTA
>CALAMD010000105.1 GCA_937925695.1 uncultured Bacillaceae bacterium
CTCTGTTTGATCGAAAACATAGCATAGACGTGTACATTTAAAATAGAATGGATCGAAAAAAGACCATAAACGTAATAAATATCCTTTCATGTTTCATGAGTTCCCTTTTTCCTTTAGTTTGGTGTAATATTTAAAAATTATGAAAGGAATTTTTTGCAATAAAAAAATGGCTCCAATCTAGCGTGTGAAAAGCGATCGGAACCATTTTTCTTTATTCAGCTTTATGATGTTTCTGTTTGAATATAGCGATAAGGTTGCTCGGTAAACACGATGCCAAGTTCATGGTGATCATTATCATAAAAGGCACTTTGGACAAAACGAATTTCGTCTCGGTCATCTAAAACCTCTAACCGAAAATAAGCACCACTTTGTTGTAATGCCTCATAAAAGTCATTCACTGTTGAAATATGTTGTCCATTTACCCGATAAATTGTTTCACCGACAAGAATGCCTAAGCGATCGGCTGGTGTTCCCGGAATAACCGCAAGCACTTTTAAGCCTTGATCCATTTGATTGAAAAATGGTTGTTTCGCCTGATCAGATGTGCGAAATTTATAATGTAAGTATTCTTTACCAATCATGGCAAGCACAACTGCGACTATTGATAGCCATGGTACAAAAATACTGCCAATGGCGATGGCAAGAATGATAACCCCTAACCAACTCACCGCCTTGGCCAATTGCTTGGCAGCTTGATAGGCTATCCTTCCTCTCACCGGATAATCAAAACCTATTAGAAATGGAACAATAAGTAGGCTATACGTTTCCCCACCATAAGATATATAAGGCCAAAAATTAGCGAAGGGGTCGATAGTACCTGTTGGTATTAACACTAAAAATGGAATCATTGCTAATTTCTTTAAATGATGGGTACCTATCCAAGCACCCCGTTGACTACGTGCTAGTGATGGGAAGGTATCATTTCTCTTGACACGAAGAATTAACAGCGCTTCGATAATTAAAAATATGCCTAGAAAAATCGCTAAACTGACTAAATGACTTTCATGAAAAAGATCGCTAAATCGACTTGTATATTGCTCAGGTACAATTGGTCCTAATAACAGGAAGATATATGTTAAGCCAATCGTATAACTTGCCGACAGCAATGAAAATTTGAAATGGATACTTAAGATAATGATGATAACGCTTAATAACAACACAATTTCATAGGAAAATACAAAACCGACACCTAGGGAGATCAACGACATGACCAAGCCTATGATCATGGAAAATAGCCATGTATTTTTAAACTCTGAAAAAAGGTCAAAAATTTTGAAGCCAAAATTATATCGTTCTTTTCGAATCCGTCTTCTTCCAGAAATAATCCCTAACAGGATAAACCAATAAAACAACGGATTTAAAAAGAATTTGCCAAGCGCTTTCACAAATTCAAGTAGCCAATTCTCTATCAATTTGATCACCTTCACTAGAGCGATGATTATTTCTATTCTAGTTTAATATGTATATTAATAATTATAGCATATGATCAAGCATAAAATAGACGAAATCTTTATAATAGTAGGGTTATATGAAATATATTGTTAAGATATATAATATTTTTAGATTTTGTAAAATAAAAAACAGACCTGTATTGCGCCAACAATATCGCAAATGCAGGTCTACTAAAAAAGTTATTCATATAAATTTTCTAAGGCTTTGGCTAACTGGACATCATCTACACCGTTACGAATATTTTCAATGACTTTTGTTTGCAGTACTTCTGCTGTACTTTGATCGATGACACCTGTTACATCTAAGTCATTTTCTTGTTGGAAAGCTTTTACAGCATCTTCAGTCGTTTCATCAAAATAACCATCGTCACGATCAAGTTCAAAACCTAACCCCACCAACATTTTTTGGGCATTTTCAATATGTGGTCCCGCTTGATCAAAGGTTAACGGTTCGTCAACTTGAATCGGATACGTATAATAATAATCTGGTTTATTCACTTCTATTGTTGGATCAACACCTATTTCATGTATCGATTTACCACTAGGCGATAGCCATCTTTGTACCGTTAACTTAATCCCACTTCCATCACCTAGAGGTAAAAGTCGTTGAACAGTTCCTTTACCAAAACTAGTCGTGCCAACAACCTCATGACCAAGTTCCTTTAAGGCAATAGCTAATATCTCTGAAGCCGAAGCACTGCCTTCATCAATCAGTACTGTGATAGGATAATCTTTTTCAGCATCTAAATTACTATAAAATGGCTTTTTGGCTCCTGTATAGTCCTCTATTTGTAGATAAGGCATTTCTTTAGGGATGAATTGTTGTAAAATGCCATCCACTGCCTCTAAAAGACCACCTGGATTGCCTCGAACATCAATGACCAATCCTTCAATACCTTCTGATTCAAGACGCTCTAACTCATGAACGAAATCATTATCTGTTGACTCTGAAAAGGACGTGATTTCAATAATCCCCGTTTTCTTTCCTTCGAACATTTCGATTTCTGCATAAACAGTTTCTAACGGAATCTCATCACGAACAATCGTAACTTCAAAAGTATCCGTCATTCCAGGACGTCTAATTTCAAGGATTACTTCTGTTCCTTTCTCACCACGTATTAAATCTACAGCTTCTTGTAAATCCATGCCTTCTGTACTTACATTATCAATTTTGATAATTTGGTCATTGGGACGTAAACTGGCCTTTTCTGCCGGTGAATCTTTAATTGGCGCAACAATTGTGACTACCCCATTAACTAGGCTTACTTCAGCGCCAATTCCTTCAAAGGACGATTCTATTTGTTCTTGCAGTCTGTCCATCGCTTCAAGATCCAAATATGTACTATTTGGATCTTCTATTGTATCCAACATTCCTTGGATCGCGCCTTCTAACAAGAGGTCCTCATCTAGTTCCTCAAGATAATAATGTTGAATAAGATGATATGCTTGAACAACTTTATTAAAGTTTTCCGGTAGTTCTAAAAGGTCATCGACACCAATGTTAATTTCTTCATTGATCGGTGCTTGCTCAGTTGCTGTTTCTTGTTTGCCGATAACGATCCCAATAAAAACTCCGACAAATCCGAAGATTAAGGCAGCAACGACGACCAGTATGAGCGATAGTCTTTTTAATTTCATACCCTCACCTCAGTTGTTAATGAACATTCTCAAAAGTATAACGATTATATGTATCAAAAAATTAATTGAAAATAAAAAGACACCATAAAAGGAATATGATGTCTTTTTATCTTATCGCTTAAATATCTGAATTGCAAATAGATATAATTGTCC
>CALAMD010000106.1 GCA_937925695.1 uncultured Bacillaceae bacterium
TCGAACGGGCACTTAGATTCGGGTAAAATTGTCCAACTATGATATTCGACTCTAGTTAAGTAATATTGGACACCGCTATTTTACCAGTTGATTAACATACAGAATATCTCCTCGATCATGATGGAAATACATCTTATATCCTAATCTTAGGGTATAGAGTAAATAAAAAAGATTTCCCATATCCTAATGTTAGTATATCTGTATCCTAACATTAGGATATTGGTTCGTCAATAAAATGAGCTCTTCCCCTTGAAATAAGAACAAGAAAATATTTTCTAAAAAATAACATCAATACTTGATTATGTCTACATCATTATCTAAAATATAGTTAAACAAAAATAGGCATAAAGACCTATACGAATAGCGATTAGTAGAATACCTGTGTATTTTTTATTGAGTTTAGATTCTTTATCTTTTGCCCTACAAATTGCCATTTTGCTGCTTATGAACTTAATAAATGAATAAGGGATGGTTTGCTATCCTCATGCCCTTTTCAATTGCAAAATGAGAAGGAAAGGGGATATTTTTATTGAGGAAAAAACATAATAATAAAAATTAACAGAGTTATTATTTACTAGAAAGTGAGTAGATGATGATCTTAATTGCAGATGATTCTAAATTTATGCGTATTTACCTTAAACAGATTCTTCAAAACCAAGGATATACAAAGTTTGTTGAAGCAATAAATGGTGAACAAGCAATTATCTTATATCGTTTACTTAAACCAAAATTGGTATTTTTAGATATTACGATGCCGATCTTTGATGGTTTAACTGTTCTACGGGAAATAATGAAAATTAATCCTGAGGCAAAAATAATCATGTGCTCAGCTTTGGGGACAAGAGAACATAAACAAACAGCTTTAGAACTTGGTGCTGTCGATTTTGTTACCAAACCAAATTTTGATTCAATACATGCAATTCTCAAAGAAATTAACAAAAAATCAGGAGATGAGGCAAATGAATAAACTACTTAGATTCACTAAAATGATCCTCCAATCTTCAAAGCCAAAGAACGCAGAAAAACAAAATCAAGATTCAGATTCTATGTTATTACCAGCAATAATTCAAAACAATAGAGCGGCACAGCAAATATCTGCAGGAGAACTACAACGTGCCATAGAAAATGGCTATCTAACTATCTATTATCAACCATTGGTCACACATGAAGGACAAATTCATTCAGCGGAAGCCCTTATACGTTTGGTAGATCCAGCAAAGGGAATGATATCACCTCGACATTTCATTCCCCTTGCTGAACAGACTGGTCTCATTAATACGTTGACGAAGTGGGTTATTATCAACGTATGTGCGCAGTTAAAAGCATGGGGTGAAAGTGGCCATGCCATATGTCCAATATCTATCAATTTATCACCTAATGTGTTAATAAACCCAAATTTTTTTGAGTTTGTCAAAGAACAACTAGGCCAGCAGCAAATTCCAGCAAAATACTTGCAATTTGAAATAACTGAAATTTCCCAGTTATCAACGAAAGAAACTATTTCAGAAACGTTAAACAACTTAAGAAGTCTCGGTATTACAATTGCTCTTGATGATTTTGGTACGGGCTATTCTTCATTAGATTATTTACGATCGTTTCAAGTTGACTCGTTCAAAATAGATCAGGTATTTATTCAAAACTTAGATGCTAAAAATACAAAAAATCAAACGATTGTTTCTACACTCGTATATTTAGCAAAATCCCTAGATCTGAACATTGTGGCCGAGGGCGTAGAAAAATATGAGCAATTTCAATTTTTAAAGCAACAAGAATATCCATATATGCAAGGAAACCTCTTTTCTGAACCAGTTCCATTATCAGAATTTGAGGAACTATTACAAAAGGGAACGTTATTACCAAAGGGCACTACAATCAAAAATAATTATCAACAAATCAGAAAGTACTATCGTTTTGAGTTTCCCCATTTGGTTCAAGCCGAAATGACTGTCATTGAAGTGAACAACAAAAAGGTTGATTTAAAAACAGCTCATATATTAATTGAAGATATTAGCCTAGGTGGCCTTAAAATTCAATCCCATTTATCTCTACCAGTTGCTTCAAACATTCGTTTTCGCTTTATCTTTACCGTTATGAATGAAACTTTTGATAAAACGGGTAAACTACTGTGGAAAAATGAAGGCAAAAGTAAAACGTATATATATGGGGTTGAGTTTGACAAAAGCCAAGTAGACGATGAACGACTAGCCCCAATCATCAATCAAATGACTGCATTACGGTATAACCAGCGAGAAATTCCTGATACGCCCTTTATTTACGAAGATGCCTCGATGTTCTTTAACAAGGATGTGTCTTAGCTTGAAAAGTTCTCCCCTCCCTTCCGATCGATGTTTGCCTTGATCGTTCGGCTATAGAACGATCAACAGCCTTTACACATGTTTTATTAAAGTGAATGACGGTTGTTAACAAAGGACTAAGGTGCAATTTGTCCTTCACACAGGCGGTTTTTATTGAAACAGAACGGGTCATTAAGGAATAATTCCTCACTGACCCGCTTCTTCTGTAAATTGTAATAATTGATGTATAATTGTTTCAACCTCAAATGGTTTTACAACAGAATAACACCATTTGCTAAACTTAGTAATAGCTCCTATTTTCATAAAAAAATAACACCCATCCATAATCGATGAGTGTCCATGTATCGTTCGTATCGAATTAGTTTTTTCTATAACCATTGATTAATATTTACATCAACCATTGGCTGTTAACTGTACAATAAAAATGATGGATTCGTCGTTTACTTTTTGTTTAAGAGAACATCAATTTCGCCATTATTTAAGGTGATTTTCAAGTCAAATTCATCTAACGCCCAGGAATGTTCATCATTCAAGTAAAAGGTGATACCTTCAACTACATCTTTCATGGCAATATTTCCTTCTAATCCAGTCGTAACGCCTAGATAAAAATTAGGATGACTCGTTGGAATACCACCGTATAATTGAACATAAAACTGAACATAGTCACCTTCTTGTAAATCCATTTCCTCTTTATACCATAAAGCTGCTTCTTTGCTAACCTCTAAACCCATCTGCAAAACCTCTTATCCTTGATAATTTTTGTCCTAATATAAGGGTATCATACCGATGTTGTGAAAGCTAAGACTTAACTTATTTTTTTCAAGTTGTTAAAATCTTGTCACATAGAAACGTAGAATATAATCTGCGATTCAGCATCCGGGGTTAATAGGGCTAGCTGCTGTGAACCCCGAACACTTCATTTAATTTTTTCTCGTCTTCAAAAAAGCATCGATGGTCTCCCAAATAAGCCCAATGACCAATATAATAACAAGCCATAATGTTACTTGATCCCAGACCTTGCTTACAACATCATAGGCATCAGAGCCGAACGCGACAATGTCAGATGCAACTAAGTCTTGCATAAACGTCGGATTCCAAAAATCTGCTTGGTTTATCAAAAATAAGATGATAGTTAAAGAAATAGCATTTAGGATTGTCGAAATGACCGCTAACTTCACCGTCCATTTACCGATCACAAGCTTAATACATTCCTTCAAAATACTGATTCCTAGTAGGAGAATAATGACTAACCTATACATACCATAAGTTTGTTCATTCAAAAAAGGAACAACACCTGTAAAACCATCCTGAAACACCCAAACGCCAAAGAAATCACTTGAAAATGCAAAAAATACTAAGGCAATTGCATAGAAAATAATCCCGCCAATCGGTTCACACCGTTTGATTTGACTCTTTTTATTTGGTAATTCCGGTAAATCAGATGGGTGCCATGTTTGTTTAAGGATATCTTGTTCTCTAATGTCACCGAACATCTCACCTAAAGCAAAGCCAAATGTCGTCCATCCTAGTGCCATGGGGAAACCTGTCACTAAGGATATAATCATATCAATAAAATAATCTAAAATGGATAATGGGTCTAATACGGTTTCCACAATAAATTTGATGCCAATCGAAGCACCTAACGTGATTAACACAATTTTTAACACAATCATATAGGAATCATAAAGTTCCGGCCCAATTAAATATTTCTTTTTATCCCGATATTTATCAGCTAATTCTCGTGGACTACCAATCTCTAACAATATATCCTCTAGGTTTTTTTCTTGCGTTTTGCCATTACCAATTCTTTCATCAAGCATATCTTCAATTAATCCTCGTATTTCATCGGCAATATCCTGGCGCTGATTTTGGGGGAGTTTTTTCGTAACCGCATAAATATACCGATCAATCATTTCCATGCTCTTCAACTCCTTTCGTTTCAATCACATCATTTAAGCTAGTAACGATCCGTCTCCATTCTTCAACAAGCAGACCATACACTTCCTTTCCAGTTTGGCTTAGTAAATAGTACTTCCTCGGCCGCGATGCCTCCGTATCCCATTTACTTGCTAACAATCCTTGTTTTTCCAACCTTCTCAGTAATGGATATAACGTTCCTGGCTCAATCGTTATCCCTTTCTCTTCAAGCATTTCAACTAAAGAATAACCATATTGGGGAGTAAATAATTGGCTCAGTACAGCAATCGTAATGGTTCCTCGCCTTAATTCCAACATTAATTTTTCCAAATGTTCATGCGCATCCGTCATCTTACCAACCCCTCTCGTTATCACGGATTCATAAGCGATAACTCTCTATTTAAACGATTAACCAAATGATCATGTTTTGATCTAAAATTTATAACAAAATGATTTTTGTTATTGTTGATTACATTATAGTGTATGCCACACACTATTGTAAAGTGACTAATATAATTTAATTTAAACTATTTTACTAAACATAATAACTTTTATTAAAAAAGAGTTGTGATAACGCTATTGATAAGCATTTGTTTCCAAAAAGATAAATGACAAGGGATTTGTCGTGGGAGTCTGCTTACAGTGGTCGATGCTAAGGATGAAATCAACAGTCATCAGTGTTCTTTTCGGCATGATCATGACCTTGCAACTCTGAATTTTATGAAAAACACGGTGGAAACTCCTAGGGGCTTTTGCTATGATGAATAAAATAACTTATGAACAAGAAAACTAATACAGTTAGTCTTGTGTTAAGGAGGTCTTCTTTTATCGATCTTCAATTTTTATGTGTTTTGTTAGATTGTCTAATTCACCGAGTTAAAGATAAGGATTAAGTCATATAGAGGCCTAACGGATTAGGCCACATAGGAGGAAGCACATGGCTGGAATTGTATTCACTCTCTGTATCAGTATCGGATTACCGCTCATTGCATTTATCTATGCTTGTATTAAAAAGAAATATATCCCCTTTTTGTTGGGGACGCTGGCCTTCATTGTTTCCCAGATGCTGATCCGGTTACCCTTGATACAATATTTGCAAGATAATAGTCCAACTTATATGATGTTCAGCATTACCAAACCGCTGTTATTTTCTATCATCATCGGTTTATCTGCAGGGGTATTCGAAGGACTTGCCCGTTATATCTTCATGCGTTTTTTCATGAAACAACGTGATTGGCAATCCGGTTTCTTATTTGGTGCTGGTCACGGTGGTATAGAGGCCATCCTACTAGTCGGTATTGGGGCAATCATGATACTGTTTTTACCGAATGCTATGACTAGTAATGGAGAATTCTTCATTGCAGGGATAGAACGGCTTTTTGCCATGTTACTTCATATCGGCTTATCAATTATCGTCCTTCAAGGTGTCGTGCAACGAAAATTCATTTATATTTTGTTGGCAATGCTTATCCATGGCTTAGTCGATAATTTAGTAGTTGTTTTTCCTTTGTACCTGTCAGCTAATTACGCTTTAATCGCTATCGAAGTATCCCTTGCGATTATCGCATTAATCACATTTGGCTATAGTCTATTATTAAAGAGAAAGGGAGTATTAACATGAAAACAATCCGTATCGCACTTTTGGGGATAATCATGCTAATCGTGCTGGCTGCCTGTGGTGGTGGCAATGTAGATGAGGCAACCGCAGAAAAATATAGCAGTAAGGCAGAAGAAGTGATCACCTTATTAAATAATGGTCATTATGATGAACTTTATGAAATGTTTGATGCCACAATGAAAACCGCCTTACCATTGGAAAATATGGCAGAGGTATTTACGCCTGTTATAGAAGAATCCGGGGACTTTGAAAAAATGAATAAATCAACTGTTAATGAAGACGATGGACTCTTCATTACAATTTCCAGTGCTAAGTATAGCAATAAAAACCGGATATATACGATCACTTTTAATCAAGATGACGAAGTTGCTGGTCTCTATGTTAAGTAAAAAATCATTAGGATAGGAGCTTTTGGCTGGATGGCCGGTTCCTCGTTTATACCCGACTGTTTCCAGAAAGATGACAAGCTTGAGGCTGTATCACCTCAAGCTTATTTTATTACATATATATAAGTAAACCTTAGAGAAGTTAAAATCGTCAAAGTTGTATCGTCATACATTGATTGTTGTATACGTAGTTAGTTTCAATCATTTTATCGCCAGAATGTTTGACAATCCGCCTTATCCGTAATATTAAAATCAATTAGTTTTTCTAAGAGCGTGTAATCTACAGGATCTTTCCACTGGATACGAAACAATTCCTTTGTATGGTCATAGTTTGCATTTTTAATATCTTCTTCAAAATGCTTGATCGCTATACTCTCAGGTCCACGGATATATGATTTTTGGCGACACTGAAACCAATGATAAACGTTCCGTGATCGGTAAACATCGGCTGATTCCATTTGACTACAGGTTCTAATGTAGGAAATTCTTGCTTAATCCAAGTAAAAATTTCTTCCAACCGCGAGCGTTGTTCAGCATCTTTAATCTTGTCGTTGAATATTTCCAATATAGTCACTCCTCACTCTTCAAATAGTTAATGTGGGCGATATCTTAGTTTTCGTAAAGATTAAACCCCTTAAATTGCACGAACACCGATGATTTCTCACCATTCGTGAAGATTAAACCATTTAAACTGCACGAACTTCAAAGATTTCTCACCGTTCGTGAAGATTAAACCTCTTAAATTGCATGAACTCCGATGATTTCTCACCATTCGTGAAGATTGAACCCTTTAAATTGCACGAACTTTAAAAACTCATCTTTGGTCATATCGGGCTCCTATATATTATTTAATTTATTA
>CALAMD010000107.1 GCA_937925695.1 uncultured Bacillaceae bacterium
GGTACGGTATACAAAAACCCAAAGTATTTCAGAACTCTAGAAAAGAAATTAGCCAAAGAACAACGTGTTCTCTCAAGACGCCAAAAAGGAAGTTCGAATTGGCATAAGCAACGGATAAAAGTTGCACGTCTCCATGAGAAAATCCAAAACGCCAGAAGAGACTACCTACATAAAATCTCGACTAATCTTGTCAAAAAACACGACTTGATTGGGATTGAAGATCTGAGTGTCTCGAATATGTTAAGAAACCACAACTTAGCCAAAGCAATCAGTGAAGTCAGTTGGTCACAGTTTCGCACGATGCTTGAATATAAAGCAAGATGGTATGGGAAGAAGATTATAACCGTTTCGAGAAACTTTCCATCTAGTCAGCTATGTTCGAGCTGTGGCTACCGCAATCAAAACGTTAAAAATCTCGCCTTACGTGAATGGACCTGTAATGATTGCGGGAAACATCACGATCGTGATCTTAACGCAAGTATAAATATCAAAAAAGAAGCCATAAGGCTTCTAACCGTAGGTACTACGGGGTTAGCCTAATCAATAACTGGCGGTTACGCTGGTGTTCTTAGGAATCCCCCACTTCAAACAACCATAGAGGTTGTTAAGTGGTGGGTAGTTCAATATTGAGATGGATACCTATTCATCTGTGGTAAGTCATTCACGAATCAAGCAAATGAATTTCATCATCTACATGAATGTCACCGGTTTTTATGACCGAGGCATATACACCAAACCGATTATTCCGTTCTTTGATTACCGTTTTATGTAGACTGGGATCTCGTTCAGCATGATCGGGATCAACTGTAATAATCATACACCGTTCGCAATGACCAACGAATTCAACCTCTACTTCCTGGCCAATTTTCATTCGACGAGCAATCCACTCATCTTCAACAAAAGGTTCCTTATCTTTTAACGACAGGATTAGATTGGGGCGAAAACGTCTTGCGTCAACTTCTCCATTCTTCCAAAGCCCTTCAATTTGCTTTAAGGAAGCATCGGTTGCCATCAAAATATGTTCTATCGCAATGGGTCCAATGGGTACATGTGTCGGTGTATATTCTAAGGTAGAAATTTGACGATTCGATTTATGTTCCAACTCATTGATAAGTTCTTGCTCTTTCTAATCAAAAGCTTTTCCGTCAGGGGTGACTACTTCAACGTCAGGGTATTCTTCCAGTGATTCTTCGCCAACAAAGCGTGCCTGATAGCGCACCATTTCTTCGAATTGTGTAATCTGCAGAAAATTCCCTTGTCTTGTTTCATCCAAATAGGCATGACTCCGATCCCCGTATAAGCCGTAGTCCATGATTTTGGTATGGTCTACATTTTCCCCTCGCATGGATTTAACCGGATGGCGTACAATTTCTTTTACATGTCCAACGAACAAGATGTATCACTCCAACATTCATTTCTCGGTTCACAGTATAACAGAAATTCGACGTTCCATTTTTAGCTTCTGTCCATCAACTTTTTAATTCGATCTTTTGGGGTCCAGCAATCAAATTTATATGTGGGATCTGTGTCATATCCTAAACGACTGCACCGAGTTTTTGGGCGACCTTCTTCCGTTCTGTAAACTTCAAAGTGAATACAGGTCGCACAGCAATGATAGTCTTTCATTGGATTTCCCCCATTGTTTTTCAACTTTACTACATCTTAGCATTAGGGGTGATTGATGTGAATAGTATGATTTCTATCCTAGTTTGTTAGAGAACATTTTGTATCCACAAAAAAAGCCGGCTTTCATCCAGTGAAAACCAGCTTTCATATACTATTCAACGTCATAGCCTTGATCTTCGATGGCTTCTTTCATCGCATCTTGGTTGACTTTGGCTTCATCGTAAGTAACGGCGACATTTCCAGCATCAAGGTTTACTTCTGCTGTTTGGACGCCTTCCAAATCTTTCAAAGCGTTTTCGACGGACATTTTGCAGTGACCGCATGTCATGCCTTGAACGTTAAGTGTTTGTTCCATATATTTCACCTCCTTTTAAAGCAGGGGTTGATCTATAATTTCACCCGTTTCAATCGGAGTGAGTTGGTAACGACGCTGACTGAGCTTAAGGCCATCGCTGCACCGGCAACCCATGGAGCAAGAAGTCCAACAGCTGCTATTGGGATACCTGCTGTATTGTAGCCGAATGCCCAGAATAGGTTTTGACGAATATTTCGGATGGATGCATGGCTGATTTTGATGGCTTTTGGAATAAGCAGTAATTCGCCACCGAGAATCGTGACATCTGCTGCTTCAATTGCTACTTCAGTCCCTGTGCCAATCGCAATCCCAATATCCGCAGTCACCAATGCCGGTGCATCGTTCACACCATCTCCGACCATGCCGACTTTTTTACCCTGTAATTGAATTTCTTTTACTTTATCAGCCTTTTCTTCCGGTAAAACTTCAGCAATGACT
>CALAMD010000108.1 GCA_937925695.1 uncultured Bacillaceae bacterium
ATGAAGAAAATGCAGTACATATGCAGAGATATATGCGGGATCAATTTCCGTTTATTGGCTTGAAAGCTAAAGAAAGAAGAGAGCTTGCTCGGGAATTTATGAAAGAGGCACCATTCCATGACGAAAGTATGCCTGCCATGATTAAAGAACTATGGGCCTTGCCTGAGCGAGAATATCAAAATGTAGCTGTAGATTATTTAGTAAAATTCAAACGCCATTTAACATTAGATCATGTGGATTTAATCGAGTTTATGATAACGACTAAATCTTGGTGGGATACGGTAGATGCCATTGCTTCTCATTTAGTTGGCACGTTATTTGCAAAATATCCAGCGTTGATTGAGGGCAGGGGCAACAAATGGCTGACCTCTAACAATATTTGGCTTCAACGATCAATGATATTATTTCAGTTAAAGTATAAAAAAGAAACAGATCAAGCATTGTTATTCTCTACCATTAATCAATTAAAGGGGATCGATGAATTTTTTATTCAAAAAGCGATAGGCTGGGCGTTACGTGAATATTCAAAAACGAATCCTCGGGCTGTTGGGGAGTTTATTCAGAAAAACGAGTTGTCAAAGCTAGCGGTTCGGGAAGGTTCTAAATACGTAAACATAGATTAGTAGGATTCCCAGGGTAAGTTGTGTTCTATCAGGAAAGATGGACGTCTTAGTTTGCATTTTAAATAGGACTTGCAAAGGTTAGTTGGGTTCACTATGATTGACTCACTATAACAAAAAGAGAGTGTGTTTTTGTCTAAGCTCAGCAAAATGAGCCAAACATGACACACTCTCTATCATTTGATTAAGATAACTCTCCTAAGGTTTGTTTTTTTAGTTTTTCGAGAAAAGTAATCGGTAATTTTACTTGTTCATCGTCAAAGTTTAATGAATAATACTCTTCTTCTTGTTTATGTTTTTGTTTATAAACATTAATTTCCTCATTTAGTTGCTCCATTTTAATATCTAACTCGGTAGCGATCGTTGCCGTTTCTTTCAATTCATCGACAATCCTTTGAGGAATATCTTTATTATATTTATAGAAAATTTTATGTTCTAAGCTAGCCCAAAAGTCCATCGCAATTGTCCTAATTTGGATTTCAACCGGAATATTTTCAACTCGATCTGAGAGAAAGATAGGAATTTCGATAATCATATGAAGGCTTCGATAGCCATTTGGTTTAGGATGTTTAAAATAATCCTTTATCTCTAAAACTTTAATGTCTTCTTGTGTTTCTAACATGTTTTGAATTTTATAAATATCGGAGCGGAAGGAACAAGTAATTCTGACCCCGGCAATGTCTCTAATTTCTTTTTTGACTGCCTCAAGGGATAAGTTAATATTTTTTCGTTGAATTTTTTTGATTATGCTTTCAATTGTTTTCAACCGGGAACTAACATGCTCAATAGGATTGTAATCATGTAAGTAGGTAAATTCCTCTCGTAAAATGTTGATTTTAGTGTTTACTTCATCGATAGCAAATTTGTAAGGCATGATAAATTTAGACAATTCAACTCTAAATTTTTTTAATGCCTCAACGCCATAATGTTTCAATACCATATTAACCCTCAATTCTTTTAATATCTTCCAACAATTCTATTATAAGTTGATTTCTAGTGAATAACAATTGAATAAAGATGAACAATCTGTAAATTATATGGCTTGATATGGTACTTAACTAATATTCGAATCAGATTGAATAGATAGAAAAATTGAACTATAAGATAATTGTAGTATAATAAAGAGAAACTCATTTGGAGAGCACTAGTAAAGCTTTCTGAATGATCCAAAAATAATCCTTGCCCTTGAGCGTCAAAGTGGGCAATGGTATATATTTTATTACGATTAAATCAAGTAAGAGGTGAAGGTCTGTGGGAAGAGAGAATGATATGCGGATAAGAAGTAAAGCACTAGATGGTGTCAATCGCGCACCTAACCGCGCGATGTTACGTGCTGTTGGTTTGACAGATGAAAGTTTTAAAAAGCCAATGGTTGGTATTGCTAGTACATGGAGTGAAGTCACACCGTGTAACGTACATATAGATGATTTGGCTAGAGCAGCTAAAAAAGGGGCAGAAGATGCCGGAGCAGTACCGTTAATTTTTAACACGATTACTGTTTCCGATGGGATATCCATGGGAACTGATGGCATGCGTTATTCTTTGCCGAGCCGTGACTTAATTGCTGATTCAATTGAGACAGTAGTTGGAGCAGAAAATTTAGATGGATTACTAGCTATTGGTGGCTGTGATAAGAATATGCCAGGTTGTCTGATTGCAATCGCTCGTTCAGAAGTACCTGCAATTTTTGTCTATGGTGGAACGATTCGACCTGGAAATCTAGACGGCAAGAAAGTTGACTTAGTATCTGTATTTGAAGGTGTTGGTCAGTTGAACGCTGGTCAAATCGATGAAGGCGAACTAACGCGAATTGAATGTAGTGCTTGTCCAGGACCTGGAGCATGTGGTGGTATGTACACCGCTAATACGATGTCCTCAGCTATTGAAGCGATGGGGATGAGTTTACCAGGCAGTTCTTCTAACCCGGCTACATCAGAAGAAAAAGAAGCTGATTGTGAAGCTGCTGGACATGCCCTGTACAACTTAATGGAAAAAGGTATTTATCCAAAAGATATTATGACGAAAGAAGCCTTTGAAAATGCGATTACCGTTGTAATGGCTCTAGGCGGTTCAACGAATGCTGTTCTTCATTTACTAGCGATTGCCAGAGCGATTGGCGTTGATTTAACAATTGATGACTTCACACGAATTCAGAAAAAGACACCACATATTGCTGATCTAAAACCAAGTGGTAAATATGTTATGGATGATTTGCATAAAATCGGTGGTGTCCAGGCTGTGATGAAGTTATTGTTAGAAGCAGGCTATCTACATGGCGATTGCTTAACAGTAACTGGAAAAACAGTGAGAGAAAATTTAGAAGATGCACCAGACTTGAAAGAAGGGCAAAAAATCATTACACCTTTAGATAAGCCATTACGTAAGGATGGTCCATTAGTCATCTTGAAAGGTAACCTAGCACCTCGTGGAGCTGTGGCTAAGCTTTCAGGTGTTTCAGTGACAAAACATACTGGACCTGCCCGGGTATTTAACACTGAAAAAGAAGCAACAGAAGCGGTTACGAATAATGAAATTAAAGCAGGCGATGTGTTAGTCATTCGTTACGTGGGACCAAAAGGGGCACCAGGAATGCCAGAGATGCTATCCATTTCAGGGATTCTCGTTGGTAAAGGCCTTGGTGAAAAAGTTGCCCTCTTAACAGATGGTAGATTCTCAGGTGGTACCCACGGTCTTGTCGTCGGTCATATTGCACCTGAAGCCCAAGTCGGTGGACCAATTGCCTTAATTCAAGATGGCGATATGGTTACGATCGATGCTGACAAACGAGAAATCACCGTAGCTATTTCAGAAGAAGAATTTGAAAAACGTCGTAAAGATTGGGTTGCTCCACCTTTAGAGAAACGTGGAATATTAGGGAAGTATGCCCATAACGTATCATGTGCCTCTATTGGTGCGGTGACTGATAATTTTGAATAAGAATTGAGTGTTGTGTTTATCACCTGTCCTCGAATTGGATCACACGATCTAATTCGAGGTTTTTTTCTGTAAAATGACGTATTTTGTTTTTAAATTTACTAAGAGGGGAAAGATAACGTATAAATGACATCAAATAGGAGGCAACAAATGAGGAAATTTAGTTTTCTAATTATAATAGCGATCGTCGGTTTAGTAATCAGTAGCTGTGGAACGACGAATAATCAAAATGCAGATGACAATCAAGGGGCTGATTTTTCAAATACAGATAATGGGGTTGAAAATAATGAGCAATTAATAAAGGATTCACCTAATAATACTGAAAATATCACCTCAGAAAATAATCTTTCATCAGATGATATGCTTACCAAAATGGAACAACTTGATTATGTCGATTTTGAGTTGGCTGTGGAATATGATGAAGACCAGGAATTCGAAGTGAGCTTGGAACTTGATGATCACGGTGAAGTTGAAGCCGATATAGAGGACGATCTAAATGGTGTGAATCTATATGGGCAAGAGGCATTTGCCACGATTTATCCTTTTGTAGAGCAATTAACGATTACGCAAGATACTGCGAAAGATGAAGCGATTAAACAAGTGTTAGCAGTGTTTGGTCTTGAAGAAAATTACCGGGAATTTGAATTAGAGATTACCTTTAATGATGGGACAAAAGTTGAGTTTGAAGATAGATAATAGCGAATCGTCAGGCAAATTCCGTTCAGTACAAAGAATAGATTACTGCAATAATTGCATTACTTGCACAAAAAAAGGTTTCAAGCCTAAGCCTGAAACCTTTTTTCTTCTATATAAAGTCTTTAATCAAATGAAATGTAGGTTCTTGGTTCTTAAAGGACGTGATGTATTTAAAGCCAATTGAATCTAGTAATTGCAGTGAGGCATCAAAGTCATAAGCCAGTTCTGCTACACGGTGAGCGTCAGAACCTAATGTGATGATTTCACCGCCATGATCCTTGTACAATTTTAAAATATCCTTGCTTGGCATATTGTGAGGTAGCCCATAACGCACACCAGATGTGTTAATTTCAATTCCTTTTCCATCAGGAATGATTTCTTTAAAAATTTCGGAGATGATCTCATGAAAATTATTTTCCGGTTGGTTCGGAGTCGTATACCTTTTTACAAGATCAAGATGGCCTAAAATATTAAATGATTTAAACTGTTGGATACAAAATAATAATTCTTCGTAATACTTAGCGTAGGCTTCATCAAGGGAGCGATTTTTAAATAGGTCTCCTGAATGCAAGCCTTTTTTATCGACTGTATGGATTGAACAAATGACAAAATCAAAGGTTTCAGCTGTCATTAATTGATCATATCTATCTAGTAAATGTGGTTGTAATCCTAATTCGATGCCTTTATAAATTTCAATTCGATCTGCATATTTTTCTTGGTATGTGTTAATCGCTTGGTCATATTGCTGTAAGTCAAATTCAAACACAAAATCCTTATCCGGATATTCATAATCGATATGTTCCGTAAAGCAAATTTTCGTTAATTTCTTCTCGATGGCACCTTGAATCATCTCTTCCATACTGACTGAACAGTCAGCTGAGAAATCACTATGCATATGGTAATCAAACATATAAAAATATCCCCCTTATATATTGACATTTATATTTAAAAAGATTATGATGTAAATTAACTTTACTTCGTCGCTTTATCACGATAAAGCGTTAAAGTATTTTTGGAAAGGCGGCGCTTTTAATTGTATACAGATTATCGTGTTATTGATGAATATGTCAATGAATATCAAAAATTTGAAAAAGTGACTGAAACGATTACCCGTCGTTTTAAAACTTTTGGCTATAAACGAATTAAAACTTCTGCTTTTGAGAAGTATGATTTATATTCACAAGTAAACAGCTCGGTTAATAAAAATGAAATGATTAAAGTCATTGATTATACAGGTGATGTTCTTGTCCTAAGACCGGATGTAACCATTCCGATTACGAAAGAATTAGCCGAGTCTGAGTTGACTGACCAGCAAGAACTACGCTACTTTTACGTTCAGGATGTTTTCCGTCAACCTTTTGATCGACTTGAGACCATTGAAAGTACCCAAGCAGGGATTGAGTATTTTGGCAATCGCTCAGCTGAGGCGGACGCAGAAGTGATTGCCCTTGCTTGTCAAACGTTACATGATCTTGGTTTTACGGATATTAAAATAGAAATTGGTCATGCTGGTTTTTTTCAAGAGTTAATTTCTCAAATCAACCTCAACCCATTAGATTTACGAGAATTAAAACAAATGATTCAAGCGAAAAATCTAGTTGAGATCCGTCCGTTTTTAGATCGTTTACAAGTCGATCCTTCAGTCGCTCAAGTGATTGAACAAATTCCGTTATTGTATGGGGATCCGGTAGAAGTGGCGAAAAGAGCTCAAGAATTAATCATGAACGATCAGTTAACGAAGCAATTGTCCCACCTTATGGAAGTTTATGAAATCATTAAGATGTATGGTTTTGAAGATCAAGTCAATATGGATTTAGGCTTAATCAATCATATGGACTATTACTCTGATATTATCTTCCAAGGTTTCATTGGCCAGTTTGGGCAACCTGTTTTAATGGGTGGACGCTATGATCATCTGGCGGATAAGTTTGGTGCCAATATTCCGGCGATTGGTTTTGCTTGTGAGATTGACTCATTGGTCCAAGCGATTGGCGAACAAGGGACTGATCCAATCAAAACAGATGTATTAGTGATTTATGAAAAAGACGTAATGGCAGAAGCTATTCAATTAACAAATCACTTAAGAGCAAGGGGATATAGTGTTGTAGCGAGTAAGAAGCGTAAGTCAACAACAAACCAAGACTTTCGTTATCTCGTAGAAATGAATAAAGTAGGATACAAAGTAAACCAACAACAACAAACGAAGTCCTTTACAGAAATTGATGAACTCATTGAATTAATAGAAGGGGGCTGGTAATGTGGCTGAGATAACACTAGCGATTGCTACTGGGCGTACGGCTAAACGAGCCATGGTTTTTCTCGAAAAGGCCGGAATTGACTTCCCTGATTACCATAATAATAGTCGTAAACTAGTAATCTATGATACAACGAAGAAAATCAAACTTATTTTTGCTAAAACGGCTGATCTTTGTACGTACATTGAAAAAGGAGCTGCAGATGTAGGCATAGTCGGGAAAGATACGATTATGGAAGAACAACCCGATGTTTATGAACTATTAGATTTAGGATTTGGTAAATGTAAGCTCGTGGTAGCTGGCTTTCCTAATCAACAGCTTAACAACGGTCAACTGATTACCATTGCCTCTAAATATCCAGCTGTGGCCGAAAGTTTTTTTGCTGAAAAAGGTAAACGCGTAGAAGCAATTAAGTTAAATGGATCTGTCGAGCTAGCCCCGTTAATTGGTTTATCAGATATTATTGTAGATATTGTTGAAACGGGAACGACGTTAAAGGAAAATGGGTTAATTGTTTTAGAAGAGATTGCCGATATTAGTGCACGGTTAATTGTGAATAAAGCGAGCTACGCTACGAAAACAAAGCATATTCAGGAATTTATCGATCAATTAAAAAGTGAATTGGAGTGAGACGGTTGAAAATTATATCAGCCCAACAATTTCGAGATGAGTATGAGCGGGTAAATACAAATACCAATGATGAAGAACTAAATCGGACCGTGTTAGATGTGATTGAACAGGTTAAAGAAAAAGGTGATGTCGCGCTACGTGAATTGACTGAAAAATTTGATCGGGTCAAACTCGATCAGTTTTTAGTAACCGAAGAAGAAATCAACCAAGCAAAAGAATCCGTATCACCTCAGTTTATCGAAGCGATTCAAACAGCGAAAAAAAATATTCAAGCATTTCACGAGAACCAAGTGGAAAAGTCTTGGTTTATCGAAGGAAAGCAGGGGGAAATCCTTGGGCAAAAAGTGACTCCATTGGATAGTGTCGGGGTCTATGTGCCTGGTGGAACGGCTGCTTATCCGTCAACCGTGTTAATGAACGTGGTGCCGGCTACAATTGCTGGGGTAAAAAACATCGTCATGACCACACCACCCCAAGAAGATGGTCGAGTAAATCCCTATATCTTGGTGGCTGCTGCAGAAGCAGGTATTGATCAAATTTACAAAGTCGGTGGCGCTCAAGCGATTGCAGCGTTAGCCTATGGAACGAAAACCATTCCAAAAGTAGCGAAAATTGTCGGTCCCGGTAATGCATATGTCGCCTGTGCTAAGAAATGGGTATTTGGTGATGTGGACATAGATATGATCGCAGGGCCGAGTGAGATTTGTGTGGTAGCAGATGAGACAGCTAAACCAAGCTATGTGGCGCTTGATTTACTTTCTCAAGCTGAGCATGATGAACTAGCAACGGCCATCTGTATCACAACGAGTGAAACTTTTGCCGAAAGATTACAACAAGAAATTAACACCCAAGTTGGGAAGTTAGAGCGAAAGGCGATTATCGAAGTATCTCTTGCTAATAATGGACGAATTATTGTGGTAGATTCACTGAAAGAAGCTTTTGATATCGTTAATGACCTTGCACCTGAACATTTACAAATTATGATCGAAAATCCAATGGAAGCAGTCAGTTCTGTGAAGCATGCAGGAGCGATATTTTTAGGAAATTATTCACCAGAAGCTCTAGGGGATTATGTTGCAGGACCAAACCACACCTTGCCTACAAATGGAACGGCAGTATTTTCTTCACCCCTTGGTGTGTATGACTTTATTAAACGCTCGAGCATTATATATTATCCTGAAGCAGCTTTACAAACAGTAGCAAATGATATTACGACAATTGCCTATGCAGAAGGGTTAACAGCCCACGCGAAATCGATTGAGAAACGAATGGAGGAATAGTCATGCGTAATAAAGCAATTTCAAGAACAACGGCAGAAACGTCGATTGACCTTGAATTTAATATTGATGGGAGCGGGGAAACGAATATCCAAACAGGTGTTGGCTTTTTTGATCATATGCTTACCTTAATGACCAAGCATGGATCCTTTGATTTGGACGTTCGTTGTGATGGTGATCTTGATGTTGATCAACACCATACGGTTGAAGATGTTGGAATCGTTCTTGGGCAGGCATTTAATGCAAGTATTGGGACAAAAGAAGGAATCAATCGCTATGCTACCGTGTCAATTCCGATGGACGAAGCGTTAGCGAACGTAACCCTTGATATTAGTGGTCGCTCATTTCTCGTTTACCATGTTGAAGGATTGAAAGATAAAGTTGGCAATTTTGATACGGAATTGGTCGAGGAATTTTTCCAAGCCTTTACGAACCATGCTCAAGTCACCCTTCATATAAATTTGTTGTATGGGAAGAACACGCATCACATGATTGAAGCAATTTTTAAAGCCTTTGGTCGTGCCTTAAATATTGCAAGTACGATCAATCCGGATGTAAAGGGTATTCCTTCAACAAAAGGATTACTTTAAAGCTTATTCTAAATATATTTTGAAAAAATAGAGGAGATGTTTGTAGTTGATTATTTTTCCAGCGATAGATATTTTGAATGGGAAATGTGTTCGTCTCATTCAAGGGGATTATCAACAAGAAACGGTTTATAGCGATTCACCAGTCAACATGGCACTTGAGTGGGAAAGTAAGGGTGCCGAGTATTTGCACTTAGTTGATTTAGATGGCGCGAAGACCGGTCAATCCATTAATAAACAAGTTATTAAAGAAATTGCCCAGTCCGTCTCGATCCCTGTCCAAGTTGGTGGGGGGATTCGTTCGATTGAAACCGTGAAAGAACATATAGAAAACGGGGTTAGTCGGGTCATCATTGGAACAGCCGCTATTTCTGATCCTGATTTTTTACAACAAGCAGTTGATACTTATGAAGATAAAATTGCGGTTTCCATTGATGCTAAAAATGGATATGTCGCAACAGATGGTTGGACCCGAACGAGTGAAATCAAAGCGATTGATCTATTACTTGAACTTGAACAAATGGGTGTAGAAACCATTGTCTATACAGATATTTTAAAGGATGGGATGTTACAAGGTCCTAACTTTGCTGAATTAACGACGATCAATCAAGCAACAAGTATAGATGTGATTGCCTCAGGTGGGGTCACGACAAAAGAAGACGTTCAGCAGTTACAATCAATGAATTTGTATGGGGCTATTATTGGTAAAGCTTTGTATGATGGTAATTTAAAATTTGAAGACTTGGTAGGCGATCGTTAATGAAAACAGATAAAAGAATTATTCCTTGTTTAGATGTGGATCAAGGTCGCGTAGTGAAAGGGAAAAAGTTCAAAAACATCCAGGACATAGCAGATCCTTTGGAGCTCGCTAAAAAATATAGTGATGCTGGGGCAGACGAACTTGTTTTTTATGATATTACAGCGACAACAGAGAATCGAGGACTGTTTTTAGACCTTATTGCGTCGATTGTAAAACAGATCGATATTCCGCTAATGGTAGGCGGGGGGATTCGCACGGTTGAGGATATTGAAAAAGTATTGGCTCTGGGTGTCGATAAAGTATCGATCAACAGCGCAGCGATCAAAAATCCCTTGATTATTCAACAGGCTGCTGAGCAGTTTGGTTCTGAACGAATTGTTTTATCGATGGATGTAAAACAAGTGGGGGATCAAGCGTGGTCAATCTATCAACGAGGTGGTCAACAAGACACTGGTCTTGATGCTATCAAATGGGCTATCCAAGGTGAACGACTTGGTGCCGGTGAAATTGTCGTTAATAGTATTGATCAAGACGGGGTAAAAGATGGTTATCAACTTGACTTAACGAGAACGATAGCTGAAACGGTCGATATACCTGTGATTGCTAGTGGTGGGGCAGGCAAAAAAGAGCATTTTCTAGCTGCTTTTACTGAAGGTAAGGCATCTGGTGCTTTAGCGGCATCTGTTTTCCATTACGGTGAAATTGACCTAGTTGAATTAAAACAATATTTAGAGAAAAAGCTTGATCTAATAGGAGATGGTGAATAATGGATTTGCCAATTGATGAGATTACCTTTGATGAAAATGGGTTGTTACCAGCCATTGTCCAAGATGCCAAGACTGGTGATGTACTCATGTTGGCTTATATGAATGAAGCTTCCCTGAGAAAAACAATTGAAACAAAAGAAACATGGTTTTACAGTCGGTCCCGCCAAGAACTGTGGCATAAAGGTGCCACGTCAGGTAACCGTCAACAAGTGAAACGAATCTCTCTTGATTGTGATCAGGACGCCGTCTTAATTGAAGTAATCCCAATGGGTCCGGCATGTCATACGGGGGAACCATCCTGCTTTTATCAGGATTTATATATGGACGGTGACGTAAAACAAGACATTATTAATGAGCTAAGAACGGAAATTCGCAAGCGAAAAGAAAATCCTGTTGAAGGTTCATATACTTCCTATTTGTTTCGGGAAGGCCTTGATAAAATCTTAAAGAAAATCGGTGAAGAAGCGAGCGAAGTCATTATTGGTGCTAAAAATAGAGATAAGGAAGAACTAGTCAGTGAATTAGCCGATTTAACTTATCACACACTTGTCTTAATGGAAGAGGCCGGTGTGACAGTTGAAGATGTAAAAGAGAAATTAATAGAGAGACGTAAGAAAGGATAAGGGGGAAAAGATGAGTAAGTACTGGAGTAGTATGGCTAAACGGACAACGCCCTATATACCAGGATTACAAGTAAATAATCCAGATATTATTAAGTTAAATACGAATGAAAATGCTTATCCACCAAGCCCGCGCGTACTAGAGGCCATTCAAGAAGAAGCACAAAAGCTTTATTTGTATCCATCTCCAACAGCAGATGACCTTCGAGAAACAATCGGTTCTATATATAACTTATCAAAGGAACAAGTCTTTGTTGGGAACGGTTCTGATGAAGTATTGGCTTTTTCTTTCATGGCATTTTTTGAACCGGGGAGAAGAATTCGTTATCCAAATATTACGTACAGTTTTTATCCTGTTTATGCACGGATTTTTAATATACCCGTTGAAGAAGTTGCATTAAATGAGGACTTTAGTTTACCAGTTGCGGAATTTTTTAATGCGGAAGGTGGCGTCATCTTACCAAATCCGAACGCACCGACAAGTTTATACGCTGATCTAGAACATATTGAAGCGATTGTTAAAAACAATCCTGATCGGGTAGTCATTATTGATGAAGCTTATGTTGATTTTGCTAAAGGATCGGCAGCAACACTCATTCCGAAATACGATAATTTACTCGTCATTCAAACGACGTCAAAATCCCGTGCATTAGCGGGATTACGGGTTGGCTTTGCCCTTGGACAAGAAGAGCTCATCCAGGGATTAACACGGATTAAAGACTCCTTTAATTCTTACACGATTGACCGTTTAGCTATGGTCGGTGCCAAGGTAGCCTTTGAAGATCAGGCATATTTTCAAAAAATAACGCAAAAAATTATTACCACCCGAGAATGGGTAACAGAGGAAATGAAAGAGCTAGGCTTTACTGTTTTACCGTCGCAAGCAAATTTTATCTTTGTCACCCATGAAGATTATCGAGCCGAAATATTGTATGAACAGTTAAAAGAGGCAGGCGTTCTCGTCAGATACTTTAACCAACCATTGATTGATAACTATTTACGCATCACGATTGGCACAGATGAAGATATGCAAACATTTTTGGAAAAACTTAGGGGGATTTTATAAATATAAAAAGGAAAATCCATTTCTATGATTGATGGATTTTCCTTTTTTGTACTCATTGTTTACTCAGTCATAAACAAGACGCCGAGGGTATTTGGCCCACAGTGGGAAGAAATTGTACAGCCGGCACGCGTGATTAAAATTTCCTCAAAATTAGCATGTTCTTCGATGACTTGTTTAACGAGTTCAATATTCTTACTTGATGTACCAGAGTGGGTAATAAATACCCGTTTAGGATTGATCTTGTCATATCTCTTCAACTGATCTAGTGTATATTGTTTAAAGACCCTTGATAAAGAGCCCCGATATTTTTTGCCAACACCCATGTTTCCGCTTGTATTATCTACTTCAATGCACGGCTTAATGTTTAACAAGCTAGCACTAAACCTCGCCAGAGCAGAACATCTGCCACCCTCATATAAATAGGTTAGTGTATCAATGACAAAGCTCGCTTGCACTTTTGATGTTAATGCCTTTACTTCCTCATATACTTGTTCTGCAGCCATACCTTTAGCAATTCGCTCAGCGGCTTCGATGACAATCAGTCCCATGCCAGTAGATAGATTGCCTGAATCAACTACATAGACGTCACCAAGTTCTTCCGCTGCAATACAAGCATTTTGGTGTGATGATGATAAACCTGAGCCGAGGCTAATATGAACAACTGCGTAATCTTCGTCGGTAAATTGTTTAAAGTGATCGATGTAGTCTTGTATGTTTGGTGCAGCGGTCTTCGGTAAAACCCGCTCTTTTTCAAAGGTGTCATAAATATCATCGGGTGTAATATCTACACCATCTTTATACATCTTGTCCTTTAAATTAATGTGTAGCGGTTGGATATTGACTTCGTATTTTTTTATTAATTCTTCGTTTAAGTCACAAGTACTATCAGCACTGAGAATAACTTTTTTCAATTGTCTCTACCTCTCCATGATATTAAGTTTTTTGTGAATAATGCTAGTAGCTTCAATGATGGACAGAAGCTCGATGTCAAGCTTAATTTCATGTTCACTAAGTTAAGATTTTTTAGCCGGCTTATGTTTTTACTTAAGCGAACGAGAAGAAGACACCGAAGAAAAAGTGAAGAATAAAGAAAGATGATTTCTTTGGACGTGCTTTTAATGCAATTATATCATAATAGCCTACTAAAAATGAGTGGAAACGGTTTGGTGTTTTTTGCAATTATCTGGTCCATATATTTTTCAAGTTATAGGTTTGATTTTTTTCAAGATCGCCTATGGTATTGCTCAAAGTGTGTGTTTGGTTAACCCCAATATGCTTTTTGTTAGCTCTTCTACAATAATCAGCATGCGTAAAATTCTTAATATTCTTATTATTAGCTGAAAACTAGTTGGTAGTATTCTTGGTCTCATGATATGCTATTAGCAAATATGAAAAAGGGGTGTCGATGTGGATTTACAAACATATTTACGTTTAGATGCGACGGCTATGGCTGGACTTGTTCGGAAGAAAGAAGTAAAACCAATCGAATTACTACAAAACAGTTTCAAACAACTTGAAAAAGTAAACAAAGACTTGAATGCAGTTACTCACTTACGCCAAGAAAAAGTGATGGAAGAAGCAGAGAATGATAGATTTGCGGGTGGATTTTTTGCTGGTGTGCCATTTTTCTTAAAAGATACGCAAGAACTAGCTGGTGAAAAATCAACAGTCGGTGCTAGATTGTTACAACATAATATCCCAAGGTACGATGCAAATATTGTTAAAAAGTATCGGGAAGCTGGTTTACTGTTTATGGGCATTACCACAACTCCCGAATTTGCTCTAAAAAATATAACTGAACCCGAACTGTATGGACCGACTCGTAATCCTTGGAATTTAGATTATTCACCTGGGGGTTCCAGTGGTGGTTCTGCTGCCCTTGTCGCTTCTGGTGTTGTACCGATGGCTGGTGCAAGTGATGGTGGCGGATCGATTAGAATTCCCGCATCCTTTTCAAGTTTGTTCGGTCTAAAACCGACTAGAGGACGTACGCCGGTAGGTCCCGGAGTTGGACGCCAATGGCATGGTGCTGCAATCGACTTTATTCTCAGTCGTAGTGTACGAGATAGTGCGGCCATGTTAGATGAATTACAAGTTATTCAACCAGAAGCAGCTTTCCAAACACCACTTTATGAAAAAAGTTATACTGAATTACTCAATCAATCATTTTCTCAACCATTAAAAATCGCCTTTACTACAAAATCACCTGTAGATACCCCTGTTTCAAAGGATGCTGTTATTGCTGTTGAGCGAGTGGCAACGTGGTTAGAGGATCAAGGGCATGTTGTTGAACAAGACGACAACGGTGTAGATGGAAACCAGCTGATTATGAATTACTTTTTAATGAATAGTGGGGAAATTTCATCACTTATGCAAAGGCTCGAACGGAGCTTGGGACGGGAAATAACAGCAGATGATGTTGAAATTGAAACATGGGTATTAAATGAAGTCGGTAAACGAGTGACGGCTGCGGAATTTTCACAAAGTCTCTTAGCATGGGATGTTGCTGCTTGGCAAATGGCTCGTTTTCATGAACAATATGATTTCTACATTACGCCTGCGACAGCTTATCCAGCTCCTAAAATAGGTGAATTAACACCTACGAAGGAAAGGAGCGAAGAATTGTTACAAAAACTAGTGAAAGATGGACCAAAGCCAGCGTTAATCAATGAAATGTTTTTACCTAGTTTAACCTATACGCCGTTTACACAGTTGGCGAATTTAACAGGACAACCAGCGA
>CALAMD010000109.1 GCA_937925695.1 uncultured Bacillaceae bacterium
CATGATGAGCGAATCATCAATCACCGTCTATTAGATTTGAAATCTACACGTGCAAAGAGATATATGAAGGTAAAGGAGAAGGAGGGACCTCAATGGCAAACAGACACGATCGTCCGCTTGCCCAAAATCGTCGAGCATCCCACGATTACTTTATTGAGGAAACATTTGAAGCCGGTTTAGTATTAAAAGGTACAGAAATAAAATCAATTCGCGCCGGTAAAGTAAGTATTCAAGATGCTCACGCACGCATTATTAATGGGGAAGCTTTTGTCATTAATATGCATGTTGCGCCATATGAACAAGGGAATCGTTTTAACCATGATCCGACGCGAACAAGAAAATTGTTGCTGCACAAAAGTGAAATCGATAAGCTAATTGGTCGAACACAACGTCAAGGTTATACGCTCGTCCCATTAAAAGTCTATATTAAAAATGGCTTTGCCAAACTTCTCATTGGCTTAGGAAAAGGTAAAAAGAAATATGATAAGCGGGAAGATCTCAAGCAAAAACAAATGAAACGAGACATTGATCGTGCCATGAAGGAAGGCGGACGTTACGCTTGACATAGGGCAGTAGATGGCTTGGGTGGACTTGAAATTTTGCTGATCTTTGTTATAATTAATAATGCACCTAAAAACGAGGTGTTCATGTAGCTCAATTTATTAAGGGGACGTTTAGGATTCGACAGAGATAGGTTGAGCTCAGGTTGCGTGCCGAGGTTACGTCTCGTAAAACGTTACCAGCCTATAATTGGCAAAGAAGATAACTTCGCTTTAGCTGCTGCTTAAGCATGCTAAAGGGCCCTATCTATTATCGCCCGTGTAATAGATTATGGGTCTCATTATAAGCGGGATAAACTATCCTCCGCCGTCTGAGGAGAGGTAGTTGAAACCAATCAGACTAGCCACTTTAAAGCCTGTTGGTAGGCCGAGAAGCTGGTGAAGGATAATATACCAACTACGCCCGTAGACGCCTGAGTGGCAATATCTTTGGACGTGGGTTCGACTCCCACCGTCTCCATATTACAATTTCATTAGATTACAATCAGTGTTAAAGCCCTTGATCGATATCAAGGGCTTTTCTCTTTCACATGAAAAATTCTGTATTTATGAATTCCTATTGTTTAGGATTAAGTCGCTGAATTGTTTTCCAATTGATATAGGATACCTATGCCTTATGTGAAATTTTATATTTGGTCTTATAACAACCCAAATTACCCCATTTCCCCCCTTTATTTTGTTTGATGAAAATTAGCTCTTTATTACTATTAAGATCGTGTTACAATATTGATGGAAATCTGTATTGTTTTCATGTACGATTTCAGTAAATCATTTTTATACATAAGGAAAGCGATAAAGGAGAGATGCTAAAGATGAATTCAAAACGATGGGCTGCACTTGGCGTTGCAGTTGTATTGTTCTTTATCTCAGTGTTCTATCAGTTTTCTGTTAGTCGCTCTGATGAAGGCGGTTATGAAGCTTTACTCGGTGATTCAGAGTTTAAAGAAAAAGTCATTCGAGCCGGTAAGACACCTTTAAGTCCAACAATTGTTGTACTTAACTTAGAGGGCATTATTCTTGATGTTGGTGATATTGGTTTTATGAGTCCAACTGGATACAATCATCGCCAGTTCCTAAAAATGATTGAACAAGCTGGCGAAGATGATCGGGTTGAAGGGATAATATTACGTGTGAACTCCCCTGGTGGTGGAGTCGTTGAAAGTGCTGAAGTATACGACAAATTACTAGAAGTACGGGAATCAACGAATAAACCAATTTACGTTTCTATGGGTAATACTGCTGCATCTGGTGGTTATTACGTATCAGCTCCTGCTGATAAGATTGTGGCGCATCCTGGAACAGTTACTGGTTCTATTGGAGTCATCATGGAAAGTATTAATTATGCCGAGTTAGCGGAAGACATCGGAATTGATTTCAATACGATTACAAGTGGCGAGTTTAAAGATATTATGTCTTCATCTCGTCCGATGACTGAAGAAGAGGAAGCGATATTACAGTCCATTGTCGACGAAATGTATGACGATTTTGTGCAAGCAATTGTGAATGGACGTGGCATGTCCGAAGCGGATGTACGAAAAGTTGCTGATGGTCGTATTTATACAGGAAAACAAGCGAAAGAAGTAGGCCTTGTTGATGAACTTGGTACGTTAGATGATACGATCGCTTTATTAGAAGAAGATCACGGCTTAAAAGGAGCAAATGTTGTTGAATATGAAATGGGATTTGATGTATTTCAACTGTTTGGCTTTACGGCTAAAAATCTCTTCCAAAAAGACACTGATCTCCATTCATTAATCAATTTGATTCGAGATACGAGTGGTCCGCGAGCTATGTATTTATATTCCAGATAAGGAGGTTATAGGTTCATGACAGATGTATCAAATCAGAACAATGAACTGTCAGATGAAATCATTGCTGACAATCAGCAAGAAGATGATCGCCAACAAGAAACTAAACAATCGATCACTTCCTATCGTTTTGCTGGGTTTTGGATGAGATTCTGGGCATTCTTAGTCGATTTAGTCGTCGTGTCTAGTATCAATGGCATCATTCTCAGTACGATCTATGTCATCAATGATGGCAAGCCAATAAACCTTGGCATGTGGACGCTACAAGGCATTCTTAGTGGGATTGTCTTTTACTTATATTTTTTACTCATGACAAAGAAGCTTGGGCAAACATTGGGTAAAATGTTGTTCGGTATTAAAGTTGTCCGGCTCGATTTACAACCATTAAGTTGGCAAGACTTAATATTTCGTGAGGTAGTTGTCCGATTTTGTTACAAGGTGTTTGGTTTTCTCCAATTATTATATCTCGTTGTTGCCTTTAATCCTGAGAAACAAGGCATCCACGATATGATTAGCGACACAACAGTCGTTCATGTCGATTAGGAAAAATGACTTAAAAATCAACCAATATATTATGAAAAAGGGCTTAGGACAGACTTCTAAGTCCTTTTTTTATGTTTAAATCTATACGAGCCTCGACTAAATGTGACAAAATTTAGGACAAAATACCCTCTTTGAAATATAAATGTAACATTACTATTATATGGGTGTAATTAATAGATGCTATAATGCAATTAAAATAAAGAAAGTACAACAACAAAGAAGATATTTTTGCAAAAAATAACAACTATTTATACATATACAAACCAACGTCTGAAGTAGAAATACGGGGAAGCGAGGCAAATAAAGTTGAAAAAGACAATTATTTCAGCACTTACATTATTTGTTATAGTAGGCTTTGGAAGCGTTTTACCGAAGGATGCGGTCCAAGCTGAGACGATTAGTGAATTGGAAAGTCGTCAATCAGAAATTCAGAAAGAGCGATCAAAAATAAAAGAAAATCTATCAGAAGCAGAAGCCGAAATCGCTGACATTTTAATAGATTTAGAAGAATTAAATGAAGAGATCGTTCAATTGAATGAAGCTTTAGAGCATAATCAAAACATGCTTAATGAAACAGAAGCAGAAATTGAGGTACTAGAGGAAGAAATTGCTGTTCTAGACGAAGAAATTGCTGAATTACAGGAAAAAATTGATATTCGAAGTGATATCCTGAAAAAACGTATTACTTCTTATCAAAAAACTGGTGGCAATATTGGATTTTTAGATGTGATTTTCGGTGCTAAAAGCTTCAGTGAATTTATTAGTCGTGTTTCTCTCGTTACAACGATTACTAATTCAGACTACGACCTAATTGATCAACAAGAAGCAGATAAGGCACAGGTCGAGGCAACACAACAAAAAGTAGCTGAAAAACTTGCTGAACAAAATGAACTTCGTACTGAATTAATTGGTATGGAAGAATTAATATTAGAACAAAAAGCGCTAAGCGAAGAAGCTAAAGAAGAGTTAAAAAATAAGGAACAAGAATTAAAGGATTTAATCGCTGAATTAGAGGTTAAAGATAGCGATTTAGCAAACCTTGAGGCGCAGGTATCCCGTGATATTGAAGCAGCTCGTAACCGTGACCGTCAAGCACAACAATCATCAAACTTAATGACTTTAAGTTATTCATCATCCGGAAGTGGAAGTGTACATGACGCCATTAATGCTGGCTACCAATATGTTGGAAAAACAAAATATGTTTGGGGTAGTAGTTCGCCGTCTAATGGTGGTTTTGATTGTTCAGGATTTGTATCTTGGGCATTTGGGCAAGCTGGATATAGTTTACCATCAAGTACAGCTGGTCTAAGTACAGTTGGTAAAAAAGTAGATTATAGTAACATTCAACCAGGTGATTTAGTGTTTTTTGATACATATAAAACAAATGGACACGTTGGTATATATATTGGAAATGGCCAGTTTATCGGTTCCCAAAGTTCAACTGGAGTTGATATTGCAAGTATGTCAAATTCTTACTGGAAAAAGACATTTAAAGGTCATGTAAGACGAGTTCAATAACATTGCCAAATTTAACGTAAGATGCGTTTGCATCTTACGTTTTTTAATTGTCTGTAACTAACTTGTGAGAGGTAAATTCATTGTCGATCCCCTCAAGAACGTAGTATACTATCAAGGGAACATCATAAGGGGGAAAGTAACGTGATTAAAGTAGAATCATATCGACAAGCAGCATATGACATTGATCCGATTTATTTAGAGCGCTGGTCGCCAAGGGCTTTTTCCGAAAAAGATGTTACAGAGGATGTACTGTACAGTTTGTTTGAAGCAGCTCGCTGGGCGCCTTCTGCGTCTAATATACAGCCATGGCGATTTATTTTTGCACGAAGTGAAGCAGATCGTAAGAAGTTTCTTTCGTTTATCAATGATGGGAATGTGATCTGGTGCAAACATGCTCCGGTCCTTGTAGCCGTTGTCTCACATGAAAAAAATGGGGAGCGCGACAACAGATTTCATGCCTTTGATACGGGAGCAGCATGGGGATTTTTAGCGTTAGAAGCTGCACGTAAAGGATTAGTTGCTCATGCTATGGGTGGATTCAACCAAGACAAAGCGAAAGAAGTATTAAACATTCCTGATGATTATACAGTTCATGCGATTATAGCGATTGGCTATCAAGGTGAAAAAGATAAGTTATCAGAAGCATTACAAGCTAGAGAAAAACCGTCAGATCGAAAAGAGATTGCATCGTTTATTAGTGAAGGTACATTTGAAGAAAATGAATCGTGAATAATTAATTGATAACTTATTCATAGGACTTCCATAGATTGGAAGTCTTTTTTATTTATTCAATAGGAATGCTAACAAATGTGTCAGTATTTGTTCATTTTTTGTATGTTTGTCAAAGAAAATGCTAAATCCACCTTGCATATTTATTCTAAATTATGTATAATCATTCATATCTTAGATAAAGTACGCAGAAAAGGAAGCGAGTGGTTGATATGAGTAAAGAGAAAATTGTCTTAGCATATTCAGGTGGATTAGATACATCAATTTCAATTAAATGGTTACAAGAAAAATATAATTATGATGTTATTGCGCTCTCTATTGATATGGGAGAAGCGAAAGATTTAGAAGCGGTACGTCAAAAAGCTCTTGATGTTGGTGCGATTAAATCTGTCGTCATCGATGGTAAAAAATTATTAGCAGATGGTTACTTAATGCCTGCCTTAAAGGCAAATGCATTGTATGAAGGAAAATATCCACTCTCATCTGCATTAAGTAGACCACTAATTTCTAAATTGCTTGTTGAAGTAGCTGAACAAGAAGGAGCAGTGGCTGTAGCTCATGGTTGTACAGGAAAGGGAAATGACCAAGTTCGTTTTGAAGTGTCGATTAGAGCATTAAATCCGAATTTGAAAATTGTTGCTCCTGTACGTGAATGGAGTATGACAAGAGATGAGCAGATTGCCTATGCTCGGGAAAAAGGTATTCCAATTCCGGTTGATCTCGACAATCCGTTTTCAATTGATGCGAATATTTGGGGAAGAGCTTGTGAAGCAGGAATCTTGGAAAACCCATGGAATGAAGCGCCAGAAGAGGCCTTTGATTGGACAAATCCAATTGAAAAAACCCCTGATCAACCAGAATATATTGATATTACGTTTGAACAAGGTATTCCAGTTGCATTAAATGATAAGGAAATGGATATTGTTGATATTATTGAGACTTTAAATGAAATTGGTGGTAAGCATGGTGTCGGAAGAATTGACCATATTGAAAACCGTCTTGTTGGGATTAAAACCCGGGAAGTTTATGAAAGCCCAGCTGCCCTCATTTTAATTCATGGACACCAAGAGCTAGAGTTTTTAACATTAACAAGAGAAGTTTCCCAGTTTAAAAAGACAGTAGAACAACAGTTAATTCAGATCATTTATGATGGTCTCTGGTATTCACCATTACGTGAAGCCCTAGGTGCATTCATAGATGAAACGCAAAAACATGTTACAGGAACAGTGCGGGTAAAACTGTTTAAAGGTAATTACATGGTCGTTGCCCGTAAGTCACCATTCAGTTTATATAATGAAGAGTTGGCTACTTATGAAAAAGGCGATATGTTTGATCATGAATCAGCAGTAGGATTTATTAAACTGTGGGGGTTACCAACAGAAATTTATGCCCAACATCAAAAACAGCAAAAACAATCCCAATCATAAAGAAAGAGGTTTTAGTATGGCAAAACTATGGGGCGGTCGCTTTACTAAAAAAACAGATGAACTAGTAGAAGAATATACAGCATCGATCTCCTTTGATCAGCAGTTGGTTTATGAAGATATTGAAGGAAGTATTGCCCATGTGACCATGTTGGCAGACGCTGAAATTATAACTACCGAAGAACGTGATCAAATTATTAATGGACTACAAAAGATTAAGAAAAAAGTTGAAAATAATGAAGTAGAATTTTCTGTTAGCCATGAAGATATTCATATGAATATTGAGCATTTACTTATAGAAGAAATCGGACCTGTGGGGGGTAAATTGCATACAGGTCGAAGCAGAAATGATCAAGTTGCGACAGATTTTCATTTGTATGTCCGGAAGCAGACCGAGAATATGATCGATTTGTTGACGAACGTTCAACAAGCAATCATTGTTCAAGCGAAAGATAATTTAGACACAATTATGCCTGGATATACCCACTTGCAGCGGGCCCAACCGGTATTATTTGCTCATCATTTACTCGCATATTTTTGGATGTTTGAGCGGGACAAACAACGGTTTGTCGATAGCCTAAAGCGGGTGAATTGGTCACCATTAGGTGCAGGGGCATTAGCGGGAACAACCTTCCCAATCGATCGTGAACAGACTGCATCGATGCTTGGATTTGACACGGTTTATCCAAATAGCCTAGACGCGGTTAGTGATCGGGATTTTGCTTTGGAGTTCTTGTCCATTGCTGCAATTCTTATGACGCATATATCGCGGTTATCAGAAGAGTTAATTTTGTGGTCTAGTCAGGAGTTTCAATTTATCGAACTAGATGACTCTTTTTGTACAGGATCTAGCATTATGCCCCAGAAGAAAAATCCGGATGTGCCAGAGTTATTACGGGGTAAAACTGGACGGGTATATGGAAGTTTGATCGGTTTATTAACGGTGTTAAAAGGACTTCCGCTTGCTTATAACAAAGACATGCAAGAGGACAAAGAAGGTGTGTTTGATACCGTAGCCACATTAGAAGGGGCACTAAAGTTATTAGCGCCGATGCTTGAAACGATGACGGTTCATAAAGAAAATATGTACAAGGCTGTTGAACAAGATTATTCAAATGCGACAGATATTGCTGATTACTTAGTTCGTAAAGGTTTGCCGTTTCGCGAAGCCCATGAGATTATTGGTAAAATTGTGTTATACGCGATCCAAGAAAACAAGTACTTATTGGATTTATCGCTTGACGAGTATCATTCATTTAGTGATTTGTTTGCCGAAGATATTTATGAGGTGCTTGCACCGAAGAATGTTGTTAATGTCCGTAACAGTTATGGGGGGACGGGGATTACACAAGTTGAACAGCAATTAGCCCTTGCTGAAGAAACTTTACAAAAATCTGCAAAATAACGAATGAAATCCATAGGCATTGCCTATGGATTTTTTATACTTTGTTGATAGCAAAACGATATGGAAAATTTTCCTAATCGAACCTGATCATTATTAACGTAGCAAAGCATTACGAAAATATATGATTGATTTTCCGCATCATGCACTAATGCATACGGGACACAAGCCATACACTTCAAATTTGTGATCTTGAATATAATAATTACTTAAATCGTCTTCTACTTCATCCATCGGGCAAATATTAATTTTCTTCGTTTTCCCACAATCATTACAAATGAAATGATGATGATGGTGTTGGGCACAGGCCATCCGGAAATGTTTTTCCGAATTTAACTCAGTCATTTCCAATATTCCTAGCTGATGAAATAGATGAAGATTACGATATACTGTGTCGAAACTAATACCTTGATAAGTTGTTTCTAAGTAATCGTTTAGTTCTTTTGCTGTCCGATAGCGATCATTTTCGGCAAAAAAGGCTAATATGTCTTTTCTTCTTTTCGTAGTTTTGTAACCATGATCTTTTAAAAGGTTAATAGCTTCTTTTAAGGTCATCTAAACCACCTCTTTTTTTCGAAAAACTAATTTTTGATAGCTAAGACTTCCGAGTAAGATGATCACGGCTGTCATTACAATCGTTCCACCTGGTGGTATACTTAAATAATAGCCGCTTATTAAACCACTGACAACAGCCACTTCACCAAACAGTAGAGAATATAGAATAAGTTGTTTATAGCTTTTTGCAATTCTCATCGCTGCCGCAACTGGTAAGGTCATCAGGGCTGAAACCAATAAAACACCAACAATACGAATGGAAGCCGCTATGACAAGCGCAGTGAGAATGATAAAAAGCAGATGAATTCTCTTTGCATGGATGCCTGAAACAATGGCATGTTCCTCATCAAAGGATAAAGTAAGTAATTCTTTATAAAAGATAAATATGATGATCAGGACAATGACGGTAATCCCTAAGATCGTATAAAAATCATTTTTGCTAACGGCAGAGACGGAACCGAATAAATAGTTAAATAGATCGTTATTGAATCCATTTGCTAATGAAATAAAAATGACGCTTAGACCAACCCCGCTCGATAAAATGATTGGAATCCCAATCTCCTGATAGGCAGGATACATCCTGCGAAGTTTTTCAATGAATACTGAGCCAAGGACTGAAAAAGCGATTCCACCATATAATGGGGAAAGTGAAATAGTCAGTAACTTATCTAGCCACAGGCCAAAGGCGATGCCGGCTAAGGTTACATGGGATAGGGAATCGGCTAATAAGGACAAACGTCTAACAACAAGAAAAGTACCCAATAATGGAGCGATTATGCCGATTAATAATCCAGTATAAAAAGTATAGCGTAAAAAATCATATTGTATAAAATCTCCTAGCATCATAAGGCCTCCAGAACTATTAGTAGAAATGAACGTCCGCTTTTCAGCAGTAAGCACTGTTGAGCGTATAATCGTCGTTAGAACTTTTGTGAAATGAACGGTTTCGTTGATTGGATTTTACGTTGTTGATTGTTGGGTTACATATTTCTCAGGTGGACCATGAAAATATATCGTTTGATTAAGTCCAATCATTTCTGTTACATAGTCTCTCATGGAAGTGAGATCATGGGACACAAGCAATAGAGTGATTTGTTGTTCTTGCTGAAGTTTTACGAGTAGTTGATAGAATCGTTCAACATTTGTTACATCAATCCCAACAGTCGGTTCGTCTAAGATGATTAATGTAGGTTGACTGACCAAGGCGCGAGCAATAAAAACCCTTTGTTGTTGCCCACCTGATAGGTTACCGATATTTTCATGAACATAATCTTCCATCCCAACTTGTTTAATGGCAGTAATTACTTGTTGGCGATGTTTTTTAGTGAAGAATTTAAAGTAACCGATGCGAGCAGTTAGTCCCATTGCAACGACCTCAAAAACGGTTGCTGGAAACCCTTTGTTGAAAGTATTTGCTTTTTGGGAGACAAACCCGATTTTTGACCAATCAGTAAATTCATTTATTGGCTGATTGAATAGTTTAATCGTGCCTTCATCGGGTTTGAGTAGGCCAAGGATCATTTTAATCAAGGTTGTTTTACCGCCCCCGTTTGGTCCCACTAAACCGACAAAAGCCCCTTGACTGATTGAAAAATCAATTTCTTTAACGATGGTTTTATTATTATAGGAAAATGTTACATTTTCTAAAGAAAGAATCGGATTGTTCATTCATCCACCTCGTTTATTCTGTAGCTTGATCGAGTACATCAAGATTTGCTTTCATTAAAGAAAAGTAGTCATCATTGTTTTTGATATCTTCTTCTGTTAATATTTCTAAATTGTGCAGATAGAGAGCTTCGGCTTCAAGATAATCCTGAATAACGTTGGCGAGACGATTCGAGCTGTTTTGTTCAAATAGAACATAGCCAATGTTTTTTTCTTGCGCTAAGCCAGCGATTTTTGCTAATTCTTTCTGGGATGGCTCATCTAAAGAAGTCATGCCAGAAAGGGGAATTTGTTCAAGGTCGTATCTCTCTTCCCAATAACCATAAGCAGCATGGGATACAATGATTGTTTTATTTGTTTTTTGTTCTAGCCTTTCAATAAATTGCTGATCCAGTTCGTTTAATTTATCTACTAGCTGTGTTAGATTTTCATTAAACTGATCTTTGTGATCTGGTGCAAGCTTGATTAATTCATGATTAATAATTGTTGCCATCTCGATCATACGAAGAGGATCTAACCAGATATGGGGATCAAAATCTGAGTGATGGTGGCCGTCATCATGGCCATGGTGATTATTTTGCTGCTTGAAGAGATCCTCATGGGCACCAATTTCAATAAAGGTTATATTTTGTGATTCCAAAGTTGCAACAGCTTTTTCTGCGAACACTTCCATAAAATTACCAAGATAAATAAAAGCATCGCTGTTCGCCATCTGTGTCATTTCTCTAGAAGTCGGTTCATATGTATGAGCATCAACACCTGGAGGATAGATGGACTCAACGGTTGCAATTTCACCAGCAATTTGTTCAGTGATAAATTGGATTGGATAAATAGATGTATAAATGAACAATTCTGACTGATTCGCTTCACTTTGCTGCTTATCATGACAGGCCACCAGTAGAATTGAAAAGATAATTATAAAAGGTAGTTTATATTTCAAGTTTTGCCCTCCTTAATTGTCTAACAAATATTTTATCGGAATGATTACGATTTGTAAATTGGAATGATTACGATTTAGGTTGTTTTTTATAACAAAATGAGCACTGTTTTCTCACGATAGTTAATTGTAATGGTTACGATTTGGAATTTACAAACATTATGTACTGAAAAAAAGATTTTCAAACTGTGGAGAGAAGAGCAGGGCTAGGGCTGACGAGCGACTTCTAGCCATTTAGGATCAACTTTTGCCTATATACGAGCTACTATTGCTCATTATGGATCAACTTTTGCCTATATACGAGCGACTTTTGCCTATTATGGATCAAGTTCTGCTCATTCACGATCGAGTTTAGTTGATTATGGATCAACTTTCATCGCCTCGCCTTAACTTGTGACAAACGATTTACTTGTCATTGAATTCAAATTAATAGTATTGTTAAATAAAGATCGGACAAAAGGGGTATGAAAATAATGTTAACTTTATATTGGTATCCAAACTGTAGTACATGTAGAAAAGCAAAAAAATGGCTGGACGATCGAGATTTAGAGTACCGGTTAGTCCATCTTGTAGAGGAAACACCATCAGCAGATGAAATCTTGGAATTAATGGCTAAAAGCGATTTGCCTCCACGTCGTTTTTTTAATACAAGTGGCAGAGTGTATCGGGAACAAAATATGAAAGAAAAAATTAAGGATGCAACGAAGGAAGAAATGGCTTCATATTTAGCATCTGATGGGATGTTGATAAAACGACCAATTGTAACTGATGGTGAAAATGTAACAGTTGGATATAATGAAGAAAATTTTAATCAAGTTTGGGCATAGTATGAAAGCAAAACAACTAGCAATATTGATATTATCCTAGTATAGTTAAATTAATTTCATATCAAAATCGGAGGGATGAACAATGACTTTACCATCAGATTACTTTTATTCTGAAGATCATGTTTGGGCTAAACCTGAAGGTGATCGCATCCGCATTGGTGTTACTGCATTTGCTCAAGAAGAATTAGGTGAAGTTGTGTTTGTAGAGTTACCTGAGTTAGGTGATGAAGTTGAAGCCGATGAACCGTTTGGTAGTGTAGAGTCGGTTAAAACAGTATCGGAATTATATGCTCCTATTAATGGAAGAGTAATTGAAATAAATGAAGAATTAGCTGATCGTCCAGAATTAATCAATGAATCACCCTATGAAGATGCATGGTTAATTGCTGTCGAGCCAGTCGATGAATCTGAGCTTGAGGAATTGTTATCAGCTGAAGCATACGAGGAGTTTGTTGAAGAGTAATTAAGTAAGGCTGTATTGTATCCTTAGCGATGACAATCAGCCTTGATTCATTTTGAGATTAAATAGAGGTGGAGACATGAATACCACTGGTGTGGAAAAAGTGATTATCGTTGAAGGTGTTACAGATAAAAAACAAGTGGAAAAAGTGATAGCGGAACAAGCTACAGTCCTTTGTACCCACGGCACCTTTGATGTTGAACGCTTTGACGAGTTGTTGGAGTATTATGCATTAGATGATAAGGATGTTTATATCTTGGTCGATGAAGATGAGCCTGGTATGAAGTTAAGAAAACAACTTTTACGCGAATTACCCCATGCAACAAATATTCATATCCATGAAGGGTATAAAGAGGTTGCGGAAACCCCTGTGAATGTATTAGCGACTATTTTAGTGGGGTATCATTTTCAAGTCGATCCAAGGTATTTATTGATCTAGTCAAAGTAGATAGGTGATTTGTATTGAAAGACTTTAAACGAGAACTGTTAAATGAAGACAATTTTCTCTTATTTATTTATACACCGCTATGTGGCACGTGTAATTTAGCAAGAAGCATGTTATATAAAATCGAAATGGCTCATGATCAACAGCTTTTTTATCAGATGAATGCTTCTTTTTACCCTGAAGTGATGCAACAGTTAAAAATTACGAGTGTTCCTTGTTTACTTATTCAAACGAATGGTGAGATAAAAGAAAAAATCTATGCCTTTCATTCAGTCCCTAATATTTATTATTATTTGCTCAAACATTGTCCAGATTTATTAAAAATGAATGATCAAAAGTGAAGTCATAATCGATTAGCTGCACTCCTTTAAGGGCAACCTATGAACAAGGAGTGATGCAGATGATCAAAATATTTATGCTTTCAGCCCTAAGCTTTCTATTGGTAACGACAGATCATGACGTAATTGAAACACAACAAGAGACCTTTATCGAACTATTTGATATTGAACAAGGTGAAGTGTTTAAGAAAGTTTCTTATCATTCGGTTATTCAATCAGAAGTCGAATCGTTACTCACAAACATCAATGGGATCGTGAAAGATATTAGTCCGATTCCAGCAACGGGGTTTATCGTTAAAATTCCTTTGCAACCTCATGTCACAGTACATAATGAATGGTTTCATGACCTGGTTGATGAGGTATTCGTTTTTTATTCACCCAAAACAGAACCATTTATTCTGCTGTTTGATCAAGAAAATAGACCTTATTTTTTTACATTGGCCCATGATGCCACAAGTCTATTGTTCCTGTTACAGTAAAATATGTGTTTAAAATATCAAATCGACCTCTAAAACGGGGGATGGAACGGAATTATCAAAAACAGGTTAGCCACTAATTTATCTGTTTACGCGTCTAATTGATAATTTAACTTGTAAATGTTATAGTTGTAATTCAAGGGAAGACTCGATAAATCAATGAGATTTCAATCAGTTGATTAATCAATTTAGATGTTTTAAGATTGTAATGAGAATAAATTGAGAATGGATATAATCTTATCTATCCTCATGAATATAAATTAGTTAATTGGAGGTATTCTTATGGCGGGATCAACATTAGAAATTAAAGATCTTCATGTATCAATTGAAGATACAGAAATTTTAAAAGGTGTTAATTTGACAATCAAAGGCGGCGAATTCCATGCTGTCATGGGGCCGAATGGAACTGGAAAGTCAACATTAGCATCAGCAATTATGGGACATCCTCAGTATGAAATTACTAAAGGAAGCATCCTCTTAGATGGAGAAGATGTTTTAGAAATGGAAGTTGATGAGCGAGCAAGAGCTGGCTTATTCTTAGCGATGCAGTATCCAAGTGAAATTAGTGGGGTAACGACTTCTGAATTTCTCCGTTCTGCAATTAATGCTCATCGTGGAGAAGGAAATGAAATTCAACTGATGGAATTTATTAAAGAACTAGATCAAGCATTAGATGATTTAAATATTGATAAGAACATGGCCCAGCGTTACTTAAATGAAGGTTTTTCTGGTGGGGAAAAGAAGCGTAATGAAATTCTCCAATTATTAATGTTACAACCAGCTATTGCTATTTTAGATGAAATTGACTCAGGTTTAGATATCGATGCGCTGAAAATTGTATCAAAAGCAATTAATAGTCAAAGAAAAGATAGTTTTGGCTGTCTCATTATTACCCACTATCAAAGATTGCTAAATTATATTACACCTGATTATGTCCACGTGATGATGCAAGGTCGTATCGTTAAATCTGGTGGTCCAGAACTAGCTGAACGTTTAGAAGCTGAAGGATATGAGTGGATTAAAGAAGAGCTCGGTATTGAAGATGTTACAGTCGGACAAGAAGCTTAAAGGTAAGGAGGGGTAGTTATGACTGTTGTAACCAAGTTTCCATATGATAAAGACTATATTGAAAAATTCTCAACTGAAAGAAATGAACCAGATTGGATGAAAAATTTACGCCTTGAAGCTTATCAACAAGCGGAAGTCCTTGATTTGCCAAAGCCTGACAAAACTAACATCAATAGATGGAATTTTACGAATTTTAAACATGGTGCAGAAGGTGAAGCATTTTCATCCATCGATGATTTACCAAAAGAATTAGCTGAACACTTTGATTTAGATAATGTGCCGGAAAATTTAATTATTCAACGTAATCAAACAGTTGCCTATGCAACGATGAGTGAAGAATTAAAAGAAAAAGGTGTTATTTTCACAGATATTTTAACTGCTTGTAAAGAACATAGTGATTTAGTCGAAAAATATTTTATGAAAGATGCTGTGAAAGTTGATGAACATCGTTTAACAGCCTTGCATGCAGCTTTGTTGAATGGTGGCGTTTTCGTCTATGTGCCGAAAAATGTCCAAATAAAAGAGCCGATTCAGACTGTCTTTTGGCAAGAGGATCCTGAATCAGCTTTGTTTAATCATGTTTTAGTTGTTGCTGATGAAAACAGTGAATTAACTTACGTTGAAAATTACTTGTCAAACAATGAAGATGAAGAAACGGTATCTAATATCGTTACCGAAGTCATTGCCCTAGATAATGCCAAAGTATCGTTTGGTGCGGTTGATAACTTTGCACCGGGAACCACTTCATATATCAATAGACGTGGTGTGGCGTATAACTATGCAACAATCGACTGGGCATTAGGACAAATGAATGAAGGTAATACGGTTTCTGAAAATGTTACTGATTTAGTTGGTAACCATGCAACGACAAATTTAAGAACAGTGACAGTCGGTCGTGGCAAACAAGTCCAAAACTTTACCGCGATTACCCACCACATCGGTTTACATACTGATGGGATAATTTCACAACGTGGTGTGATGAAAGGACAAACGACCTCAATTTTCAATGCGATTGGTAAAATTGAAAAAGGGGCATCAAAAGCGAATGCAGAACAAGAATCCCGCATCCTCATGTTAAGTGGTGATGCCCGCGGTGATGCTAACCCAATTTTACTCATTGATGAAGATGATGTAACAGCTGGACACGCAGCTTCTGTTGGACGTATCGATGAAATGCAAATTTTCTATCTCATGAGCCGAGGTATTACAAGAAAAGATGCTGAGCGGTTAATTATTCATGGATTTTTAGAGCCAGTTGTCGCTGAATTACCAATTGAAGCAGTAAAACAACAGTTACAACACTTAATTGAAAGGAAAATAGATTAATGGATGTTCGTTCCGTCCGAGAACAATTCCCGATTTTACATCAACAAGTGAATGGACATGATCTTGTCTATCTTGATTCAACCGCTACATCACAAAAGCCGTTACCAGTTCTCGAAGCGGTAGATGAATATTATCGCAAACATAATTCAAATGTCCATCGCGGTGTTCATACGTTAGGAACGAGAGCAACAGATTTATACGAAGGAGCACGGGAAAAAGTGCGGGCCCATATCAATGCCAAAAGTACCGCAGAGATAATTTTTACCCGGGGGACGACAGCAAGTTTAAATTTAGTTGCTCAAAGTTATGCTCGCCAAAACTTAAAGGAAGGCGATGAAATAGTCATCACGCCGATGGAACATCATAGTAATATCATCCCTTGGCAACAAGCAGCTAAATTTACAGGTGCAACCTTAACATATCTTCCTCTTCAAGAGGATGGCACGATCTCACTTGAAGATGTGAAGCAGACGATTACGACCAATACTAAAATTGTCGCAATCACCCATGTATCGAATGTTCTTGGTACAATTAATCCAATTAAAGAAATTGCAAAAATAGCACATGAACACGGTGCAGTCATTGTCGTTGATGGTGCTCAAGCTGCACCCCATAGTCAAATTGACGTCCAGGATTTAGATTGTGACTTTTATGCTTTTTCTGGTCATAAAATGTGTGCCCCGACAGGAATCGGCGTTTTATATGGAAAACAAGAACTGCTTGAAAATATGGAGCCGATTGAATTTGGCGGCGAAATGATTGATTTTGTTTACTCACACGATGCTACTTGGAAAGATCTGCCTTGGAAGTTTGAAGGGGGCACCCCAATTATTGCTGGAGCAATAGGCCTTGGGGCTGCGATTGACTTTTTAAATGAGATTGGTATGGAGCAAATTGAAGCCTATGAAAACAAATTAATTTCCTATGCCTTGGAACGCTTGTCAGAAATTGAAGGGCTAACCATCTACGGACCAAAAGAAAGAGCAGCACTCATTACGTTTAATTTAGATTCGATTCATCCACATGATGTATCAACGGTTCTTGATTCGCAGGGTATTGCTATACGTGCTGGACATCATTGCGCACAACCACTGATGAAATGGTTAGATGTTGTCGCAACAGCGCGGGCTAGTTTTTACTTATATAACACCAAAGAAGAAGTCGATCGCCTAGTCGATGGATTGATAAAAACGAAGGAGTATTTTCGTCATGTCATTTAGTAACTTAGACACACTATATCGACAAGTCATCATGGACCATTATAAGCACCCTCGTAATCGAGGCGTTCTTGATAATAGCGACTTAATTGTTGAAATGAATAACCCTTCTTGTGGTGATCGCATCATGTTACATTTACATGTTGCCGATGGCGAGATCAAAGATGTGAAATTTGAAGGTGAAGGTTGTTCAATTAGTATGGCATCTGCCTCAATGATGACGCAGGCCGTTAAAGGAAAAAAAGTATCCGATGCGTTAAGCATTTCATCATATTTTTCAAAAATGATGATCGGTGAAGAAGTTGATGTCGGTAACTTAGACTTAGCTGATATTCAAGCATTACAAGGCGTGTCTAAATTTCCAGCCCGAATTAGATGTGCAACATTAGCTTGGGAAGCATTGGAAAAAGGGGTAAACCATAACGATAAATCTTAAGGAGGTTATCAATCATGGCCAAAGAAGCACCTGGTTTTGAGGAATATAAATATGGTTTTAAAGATAGAGATGTTTCCGTCTTTCGTACGGAAAGAGGCTTAACACCGGAAGTCGTTAAAGAGATTTCTCGGATGAAAAATGAGCCTGAATGGATGCTAGAAGAAAGACTAAAGGCATTAGATATTTTTTATAGTAAGCCAATGCCTCAATGGGGAGGCGATCTTTCCGAGTTAAATTTTGATGAGATCGTCTACTATGTAAAACCTTCAGAAAAACAAGGAAAAAGCTGGGATGAAGTACCAGAGGAAATTAAGAATACCTTTGATCGCTTAGGAATTCCAGAAGCAGAACAAAAATATTTAGCTGGTGTATCTGCTCAATACGAATCTGAAGTTGTTTACCAAAGCCTTGAAGAAGATCTAGAAAAGTTAGGAATCATTTTTAGAGATACTGATTCAGCCCTACAAGAACATGAGGAACTTTTCAAAGAATACTTCGGTAAAGTGGTTCCAGCATCAGACAATAAGTTTGCTGCTTTGAATACGGCTGTTTGGTCAGGTGGATCATTTATTTATGTACCAAAAGGTGTTGAAGTACCATCACCATTACAAGCTTACTTCCGAATTAATACTGAAAACATGGGACAGTTTGAAAGAACCCTCATCATTGTTGATGAAGGTGCCTCAGTTCATTATGTTGAAGGCTGTACAGCACCAATTTATTCAACAGCTTCATTGCATAGTGCTGTCGTTGAAATATTCGTTAAGCGCGATGCCTATTGCCGTTATACAACGATTCAGAACTGGTCAACGAATGTGTATAACTTAGTTACAAAACGGGCAACTTGTGAAGCTAATGCCACGATGGAATGGATCGACGGTAACATGGGATCGAAATTAACGATGAAGTATCCATCCGTCCTACTGCGTGGTGAAGGTGCACGAGGCATGACGATTTCGATTGCCTTAGCTGGTAAAGGCCAGCATCAGGATGCAGGGGCTAAAATGTATCACCTAGCGCCAAATACATCTTCATCTATTGTGTCAAAATCTATTTCTAAAGATGGTGGAAAAGTATCATACCGTGGCCTCGTTCATTTTGGACGTAAAGCTGATGGAGCGAAAGCCAATATTGAATGTGACACATTAATCTTAGATGAGAAGTCATTCTCTGATACGATTCCATATAATGAAATTTACAATGACAATATTTCATTGGAGCACGAAGCAAAAGTATCGAAAGTTTCTGAAGAGCAGTTATTCTACCTCATGAGTAGAGGGTTAGAAGAACAAGAAGCGACAGATATGATTATTATGGGCTTTATTGAGCCATTTACAAGAGAGCTTCCAATGGAATATGCTGTTGAAATGAACCGTCTCATTAAGTATGAAATGGAAGGTTCAATTGGTTAAGGAATAACCAAGCCAAGAACGAGCAGTTTCAAACAATTACTTGTTGTTTGAAACTGTTCTTTTTTTATTTCCCGGAGTATTGTAAACTAAAAAGAATAACGATAAGATAAATTGTGAGGCGTTTTATTGTGACTCTAGTAATCTGTTTTTTGATCGGTATTTTAGCTGCTTTAGTGGGCAGTATGATGGGACTTGGCGGTGGCATTGTGCTTGTCCCGACTTTACTTTTGTTACATTATCATACTGAATCTTTCACTTGGGCAACTTCGGAAGTGATTGTTGGGATCTCATTGTTTGTGATGATTTTTACCGCCCTTTCAGCTACGATTTCTTATGGTAAAAAAGGTCAGATTGACTATCGTACTGGTCTCTTGTTTGCAGTAGGTAGTATCCCAGGTGGAATGATTGGATCTTGGCTATCCCAATTTATAGCTGGAAAATTATTTGCCATTTTGTTTGGTTGTTTAATGCTTTTCTTAACGTTATTAATGATTTTTTTGCCTAGTGAAAATGCTCGATCAAACTGGCTTTCAAGACGTTTACAACAAAGGCTTGGACGGGGAAATATCCGGGTCATCACGTTAGCTGGGCAAACATATACATACAAAGTACCGCCATTATTCACGATTTTATTAGCAATTGGGATTGGTGTTATGTCCGGATTATTTGGTATTGGCGGCGGGATATTACTCGTTCCGATGATGATGATGTTATTTCATATACCAGCTCATATTGCTACAGCGACATCCATGTTTACTATTTTGTTTATCAGTATCGCTAGTACGAGTACCCATGTATGGCTTGGCCATCTGGTTTGGGGATATGCGCTAGTCTTCGTGCCTGGTGCATGGATGGGCGCTAAATTAGGTGCACAAATAAACCAACGCTTATCAACGAATGCCCTTACTTGGATTTTTCGACTACTGATCGTAATTATGGGCTTCAGGTTAATATTTTCGGTGTAACTTATTTTGAATTGTTTGAATTTCCAAAGAGGAGTTTTTACATGCAAGAAAAACTTTATTTTTATTTTACGAATGATTTACATAGTCATTTTAATAATTGGCCTCGAGTCGTTTCATATATGAAAGAAAGAAGAAATCAATTAACTAAAGAAAATATTTCCCATTGGCTTGTTGATATCGGTGATCATATTGATCGGGTACACCCTATAGCTGAAGCCTTTTTAGGCAAGGCTAACATTCATTTAATGAATGACCTCGGTTATGATCTTGTGACAATTGGCAATAATGAGGGGATTACCCTCGCCCACGATGTTTTATATCATTTATATGATGAGGCAAAGTTTCAAGTTGTTTGTAGTAATTTATTCAGTCGAGGCGATGATACCCCTCATTGGTTAAAGCCATCAGTGAAACTTAAATCTGTTGGTGGCGTTCGGATTGGTGTTATCGGCTTAACTGCTCCTTTTAACGCTTATTATCATTTGCTAGATTGGCACGTTGCTGATATTTTTCCAACTTTGGATCAACAGCTAGCAGAGCTGAAGGGAACAGTAGATATTATCATCCTTTTATCCCATTTAGGCATTCACGAGGATAGACAAATTGCTGAACTATATCCAGAAATTGATGTGATTATTGGTGGACATACCCATCATTTATTAGAAACAGAAGAAGTAGTACGTAACACAATGCTCACTTCTGCGGGCAAACATTGTCACTATGTCGGTGAAGTGATGTTAGTATGGGATCACAAAGAAAAGAAACTTATTGATAAAAAAGCTCAAACCCATAACGTGACCCATTTGCCGATGGACGATCAGACCGTTCAGATGATTGATGGTTTTCAAGATGAAGCAGAGAAAATATTAAGCCAGTCAGTTGTCTATACACCGAGAGCACTAGAAGTTGACTGGTACGAACAAACACCGCTTATCAAAGCATTAACGAATACCCTTTTAACTTGGACAGATGCAGATTGTGCCATGTTGAATGCGGGGCTTATTTTACATGATCTTGGTCCTGGAAACATTACGAAAAAAGACATTCATCAAGCATGTCCCCATCCCATCAATCCATGTGTTGTTGAGTTACAAGGTGATGAGTTGATGGAAGTGATTCGCGCATCAATCACGAAAGAGTTTATGGAATATCGATTAATCGGTTATGGATTTAGAGGTAAAATTGTCGGGAAAATGGTCTTTGCAGGCTTGGAGATAGCTATTGACGAGCATAAAAATAAGCAAGAATATATTAAATCCGTCACATTTAAAGGTGAACCATTGCAGTCAGATAAAGTCTATCGTGTCGCGACAGCAGATATGTTTATTTTTGGTAACTTGTTACCGGAAATAGTGCGCGCAAAGACTAAAACCTTATATTTACCTGAATATATGCGGGATTTATTAGCCTTTACATTAACTGAAAAACTTTCCGATATACTAAATGAATGATGAATGTGTCATGATCTAGCCTTCTAGCATACACATGTAAGGAAGCATGAGAAGGAGGTTTTGAGATCATGATCAATATGACACCAGTGGATATTGATGGCAAGATGTTTCAAGCTATCCGTGTCCAATTACCGAAAACAAATTTATTAATGATTGGCAATGATAAAGGATATATTATGTGTGGAGCGCTTGATGTAGACTTGTTAAATGAAAAATTGGCTGATCGTAAAGTCATTGCAGGTAGAGCGGTTGGTGTAAGATCAATAGATGATTTATTGACAGCACCTTTAGAAAAAATAACCGATGCATCAAAGGAATATGGTTGGGAAATCGGCATGATAGGTAAAGATGCCTTGAGTAAATTAGTGTAATCCATGAAGAGATTATAAAGCCCTTGATAGTAATTGGTTACAAAGGTGATCATTATTATTGTTCAGGGGCTATTTTTATGAATAGACTTGTTTATAGGAGATTGTTTTTCTTCGATTGTAGTGGATGACACGTTTACTGAACAGTCACTGGACTGGGCAAAAAAAGTAACATCTTCGAGTGAAGTTGTCAAATCATAGCGAAAAATAGGGTATATTACCTTTTTATGGTAATATATAGTATAGTTGATAAACTAATACATAAAAAGGTTAGGAGATTAGCATGAAACTAGTAAGAACAAGCAATCTACAAGCTAATATGGTTATCGCCCAACCAATTTATGATGATCGTGGCAGGGTACTCATTCGTGAGGGTATTTCCTTAACAAACACAATGATTAAGAGATTAATTAATCATGGGATTGCTTATGTCTACGTGAAAAGCAAACTGTTAGAAAATATTCAGATTGATACCGGTATTGACCAGCAAGTAAGGGTTGACGCCACGAATCAAATCAAACAAACCTTTAAGGAATTTAAAAATATCCAGCAAACAGCAAATGCATATTTACTTATGAGTAAGCAAAATGAGTTGGGGAAAGTCGTAAAGAATATCTTAACGGAAATTAATCAGTTCGATCAAGCTATCTCACTCCTAACTGATATTTTGATTGCTGATGACTATACATTTCAACACTCAATTAATGTCACCATATACTCCTTATCGATTGGAAAAAAACTGAATTTAAATGAGGATGCCTTGCTTGAATTAGGAACAGGTGCCCTATTACATGATTTGGGGAAAATTTTTATTGATCAAAAGATCTTAAAGAAATCTGGTAAACTAACGACAGCAGAATTTGCAGAAGTTAAGCGACATACACAATTAGGGTTTGAATTCTTGCGGGATAAAACAGATTTTCCTTTAGTGATTGCTCATTGTGCTTATCAACATCATGAACGCCTTAATGGTTCTGGTTATCCTCGTAATTTAGTAGGTGAGGAAATCCATCCTTATGCACAAATTATTGCTATTGCAGATGTTTTTGATGCGGTAACAAGCCATCGAATTTATCGGGAAGCAATGTTGCCCCATGAAGGACTAGAAATACTTTATGCAGGTGCAGGAGAACTTTTTAATCAAAAGATGGTCGAAGCATTTAGAAATAGTGTCATTGCTTATCCTAATGGCTTAACTGTCCAATTGAATGATAAACGAGTAGGTGTTGTCGTGAAACAGACGAAAGTATGTGATCGACCTATTGTATTAATTACTGAAGAGAATAACAATCAATTAACAACACCATACAAAATTGATTTAAGTAAACAAGTGAACATTACCATCACAGCTACCCATGTTTAAGTAGTTAACCTTAAATAATCACTTCTATCTCCCTAAAAACAAGCATATGTTGTTGTTAAGGGGGGGTCATCTTGAGACGTCGAATAAAATTTTTTAGCATCGGTTCACCACCTCCAATCAAACACATCTTGCTTATCACTGTTGTTCTCTTTTTGTTCCTCATTTATATTAGTTTATCAATTATTGATCGAGGCATTCGACCTCATCTCATGGAAATTGCTGAACAAAAGACGATAGAATTTGCAACCCGCACAATTAATGCGGCTGTGAGGTCTACTGAAAATATTAGTTTTGATAATCTCATTGACATTAGTTTAGATCATCAAGGTAATGTGGCTACGTTAGGTTGGAATTCAGCTGAGGTAAACCATGCTTTACGCAGAGCGACGGAAAGGGCTGAATACTTCCTGTATGGGATGAATGAAGGCACAGCCCTTGAGATAGATGACCCTGATGTCGATCCATTACCATATGATGATTCCGTTTCAGGATTAGCAGCCCAGGATACGACAGTTGTTGAAATCCCCTTAGGGCAAATAACCGGAAATACTCTCTTAGCGAATTTGGGGCCAAGAATACCTGTCCATTTTGAACTCGTCGGTAGTTTAGAATCTGACGTCATTCATGAAGTGAAAGAATTTGGGGTTAATGCTGCCTTAATTGAAATCTATATCCCTATATCGGTAAATGTCCAGATTATTATTCCCTTTTCTACATCAATAGCCGAATTAAACACGAAAGTATTTATTGATTCACGGGTTATCATGGGGGAAGTTCCGGAATTTTATAGTACAGGAAAAGATGGGGCATCCATATCGATTCCCCGAAGTCCAACTGAATGATGTGCTTCAAGTTCATTCACCGTATCGAGTTAAGTGCTTATCAAATAGTCATGTTAATAATTGACGAAGACTTGGTAATGAATTTAGATGTTGCAAGCTATGATGATAGAAAAAGAAGGCCAGATATATTGTCGGCCTTCAATTTTTTTATGGAATACTATTTATGATTAATTTGTTTGCCTAGCCATACGCTCCCATTTTCTTAAGTATGGATACGGATCAAAGGACCACTCACTATAGCCATTATCTTTATACATACCGTAATGTAAATGGGGCGGGAATTTGCCAGCTGTTCCAGGGGGACCGTAGCCACTTGAACCGACGCTACCGATGACATCACCTGGTTGGACAATATCGCCTACTTTTAGATCTTCACTATAACCATTTAGATGGGCGTAGTAATGGTAAATATTATGAATGTCTCGAATTCCGATTCGCCATCCACCATATAAATTCCAGCCCATAATTTCAACAACACCATAAGTTGTTGATTTAACAGGCGTGCCATAATTAGCAAAAATATCTGTTCCTTCATGAATACGGTTTCCGCCGAATCCCCGTCGGTCACCCCATGTACTTCGGTAACTGTAATTATGGTGTATCGATACAGGAAAATCACGATTTGTTAAATGGATAGTTTGAAAAGTGCGAAACACTTTAGCAGTATTCATAATGGTCTTTACGGTAAGATCCCGTTGATAATAATGAAACAAACCAATTTTTATATCTGCTTCTTCATATCCAAAGGTTGAAAGCATCATAGCAAAACTATATAGTAAGTCTTCAGGATTATTTGGATCAGCTATCCCATCAGCATCACCATCTCTACCGATTCCCTGGAACATCATAATGAGATTTTCATCCATGATCATGTTCGTATTGCCCGGTCCATACCATTGCTCAGGTTCAACCTCAATGGCAACAAGCTGATCAGGGGGAAAGTTAGTTTGAGCACTTCTTTCATACTGATCTGCTGCAGCGATATAATACCAAGGGATTTGGGTGATTGCTTCCGTTTTTTGATATAGTGCTAACCGTTCTTGTGATATTTTTTCTGCATCAGTCGCATGAATAGTCCTTTCCGTTGTTAAGAAAAGAAAAATAACGCAGAAAATAATCCATTGATGTTTTTTAAACACCATGATTTCACTCCTAAGTAGTGTAGAAAATAAATTGTCTGGTAGTAGTTTGTCCGATCAATCGTAAAATATTGCTATGGATCTCGTGAAACTTCGGTTAGTTGCTTGGCAGGAAAATTATGATAAACTATAATCAGTTTAAGAGGAGTGAGTCCAATTGATTGAATTATATGGTCAACAATACAAATTAATTGAAAATGTGAAAGATGGTTTTCAAGCAACTGAACTAGAGGAACGCTTTTCAGATATTTTAAAAAAATACGATTTTATCGTTGGTGATTGGGCTTATGATCAGTTAAGACTTAAAGGGTTTTATCATGATGATCATGCAAAAGCATCTTTTGATACAAAAATCAGTTTTTTAGATGATTATTTATATGAATACTGTAATTTTGGCTGTGCTTACTTTGTCTTGGAAAAAATTCGTCGTTAACTTCTTTTTACATTAGCTAATGAACTTTTCCACGATAGGCATTTACAATTAGTACAAGCTGAATTACCCATTGTATTTTATAGAAACAGCTGATAAGGAAAGGATGGGGAGATAAACATGTATTTTGTTAACCGCAACAAACTTATCCAAACACTCGACTACATTGATGGGTTACTCGATACCCTTGAAAAACAACCATTTGAAACAAAAATAGAAAATTTAGGGTTAGAACGATTAGCTCATATGCTGATTGAGGCGATCATTGATGTCGGTAATATGATGATCGATGGATTTATTATGCGTGACCCTGGCAGTTATGAAGATATCATCGATATATTAGTGGATGAAAAAGTCATTCCTCAACAAGATGAGGATGAATACAAGGCTGTCATTCGTCTCCGGGATCAGCTCGTTAGAGGTTATTTAAATATTGATCATAAGCATATCCATGAGGTTTTAACCAAACATCAAACTAAATTGAATAATTTTTCATCCCATGTTCATACATACTTAAACAATGAACTTGGTGTGGTCAATGCCTTTGCCAACGATGCAAAGCAGGATGAAGGGAAATAACTGTTTTAATAGATGATTTTTGTATGGCCGTTTGTAAAGATACGACAACTTAGCTTCATACATAAAGCAAAAAGAGAGGTAAATAAATATTGACACGTTATAAGGGATATTTTATTGATCTTGATGGCACAATGTATCGAGGTCAAGAACAGATCGAAGGGGCAAAGGAATTTGTCCAAGCATTATGCACAAAAAACATTCCCTATTTATTTATTACAAATAACTCAACCCAGACACCAGTAGCATTTGCTAATAAATTAAGGAACATGGGTATTCCAGCAACAAAAGAGCAAGTGTTGACTTCTGCTTTGGCCACAGCAAAATATATTAGCCATATACAAAAAGATGCCCGATGCATGGTAATTGGTGAAGCAGGTCTTTATGAAGCACTTAAACAAGAAAAAATAACCGTTGTCACTGAAGAAGACTGTGATTTCGTTGTGATTGGTCTTGATCAACAAGTAACGTATGAAAAATTAGCTAAAGCATGTTTAGCGGTACGTAAAGGGGCCAAACTGATTTCAACAAATGCAGATGTCGCCATTCCAACCGAGAGGGGCTTCGTACCTGGAAATGGTGCGATCACATCAGTGATTTCTGTGAGCACGGGCATAAAGCCAATATTTATTGGCAAACCAGAAGCCATTATCATGAAGGAAGCATTAGCCATTTTAGGCCTTGCTAAAGAAGAAACATTGATGGTCGGCGATAATTATCAGACTGATATATTAGCTGGTATAAAGGCAGGCATTGATACGTTAATGGTGTTCACTGGGGTTACACCATATGAAGACTATCCATCACTGCCTCAGAAACCGACTTATTATGTACATCATTTAATGGAATGGCTACCTCGCATCTGAATGAATAAACAGGTTGGTTATTTGCTGTCAGCCCCTTTGGCATGAATAGCAAACAGCCAACCTGTTTTAATAATTTTTTAAGTAAAAGACGAAATCGATCATTAATCATCTAATTCTTCATCATCGGCAGCAGCGTGAGCTAATCGACTAGAGGCAGCAGCGGCAATCGCACCAACAATATCGTCTAAAAATGTATGAACCTCGCCTGTTGATTTGTCATTCAACTTTTCTAATATCCCCGGTTTCTGTTTGTCGATGTACCCGTAGTTAGTAAAACCGATTGAACCATATACATTAACAATGGAAAAAGCAATAATTTCGTCAATGCCATATAAATTTTCATCATATTTTATTGTCGATTGTAATGGCTCACTGAGTTTGTTTTGTTCAGCGAGCATATCTAATTCGATCCCCGTTAGGATTGCATTTTGAACTTCACGTTTTTTAAGGACTTGATCAACATTATGGAGACAATCTTCCATACTTAAATCGTCATGGTACTTTGATTGCAAGTAATAAACGAGTTCAGCAATATCTTCTAACGTAACATTCCTTTCTGCTAATAATTCCCTTGCTCTTATTTCAAGTGCACTTTTCTTAATGGGTTTTTCCATATTTTCACCTACTTCAAAATTATTAGTAAAATCAAGTTAAAAATGACCAATGATGATCATACACTAGTGTAAACAACCCTCTAGGAGGCACAAATGTGAAGGTACTTCTTGAAAACTATTATGGGCTACATTTGTTAGAAGAGATCGATGTTGAAGGAAATAAAGGTTTCCGTGATAACGAATACATTTATTTTACCATTCCAGCTTCGAACAATAAAGCTATACATATGGAACAAGCCACTTTAGCGTATCATTTAGCGGAAATAGGTTATCGTGAAACGGCATTACCGATACCTAATATGGCTGGCGAATGGATGACAACATTCGAGGAGAAGGATTACCTCGTGATGAGGGTCCAGCGTTTCCAAGCGCGAAATACACCGTCCCACGGGCAAAAGTTAGCTACTTTCCATCAACAAAATATGAAATATCAATATGAACCCCAATATGTGTCAAGCTATGGGCAGTGGAAGCAATTATGGATTGATAAGTTAACTTATTTTGAACACTATATAGCAAAGGAAGGAAAAAAACAACCCCAAGCTTTTTTTCGTATCCTAAATGATATCATGCCATACTTGATTGGAATTAGTGAAAATGCCATCCAATATATTCGCGAGAGTGAAGCTGAAACCCAATTTGAAGCAAGTGATCAAGGGACGATCTGTTTTCATCGTTATGAAAATAATTTATTGATGCCAATTATTTGGCCAAAGGATTTAGTATATGATCATAAGACGAGAGACCTAGCAGAATTTATCCGTAGTCAGTTATTCGCAACCGATCAGTTAAATATTATTCACACATTTCTCGGTGAATATGAATCAGTACAACCTTTGTCTTTATTTAGTTGGCGTTTACTTTATGCCAGGTTATTGTTTCCAATTCAGATATATGATTTTTTGACAACATGTTTTCAAGGCGATTCACTGGAAGATTGTATCCCAGGATTGGAATCATGTATATCAACCCAAATTACTTATGAGAATAATCTTCGGTTACTATTTCATGATTTATCCATTCATAATCGGCTCATCAATATTCCTCGCGTACATTGGTTATAAATTACATGAAGACATAAAAAAAGCAGACACATAAAGGTCTGCTTTTCTTTGAATACATGTGTTTAAAATACTTGTTCTATTTCAGTTACTCCAGGCACTTCTGTTGTTAAGGCTCTTTCGATTCCTGCTTTTAAGGTGATCGCTGAACTTGGGCAGTTACCACATGCTCCCATCAAGCGAATTTGGACCACACCATCCTCATCAACATCGACGAGTTGCACATCGCCACCGTCTCTTAACAGGTAAGGACGTAACTTATTTAAGACATCCTGAACTTGCTCATACATGATCCATCTTCTCCTTTGTATCATTAAATGAAACTTAGTCATTGAGAATATTTATCAATTATTATGATACTATTATTTTAACGATTAATTGGGTATTTGTAAATAAATAAAATTTATCTATATTTAACTTACCCATGCAGGTTAAAAAAGGTGTATGATTTAACAATGGTTCCTGAATCTTGCCACAGCCCCCTTGGATCTTATTTGTTTTTTGTCTCGATCATTTGAATAAGGATTGTTCAATTTGTATAATAAACATAGGATTTGTATTAACCTACATGGCAAAGGAGGATCATGAGATGGTTATTACGATCACCGATGAAGCAAGAGAGCAAATCAAAGAGATGCTAGAAGACGAACCGGAAAACACCTATTTACGTTTTGGTGTTAAAGGTGGAGGCTGTAGTGGGCTTTCCTATTCACTTGGATTTGATTATGAAGTTAACGAAGAATTAGATCTAGTTGAAGATATTAATGGGATACCTGTCGTCATCTTTAAACAAGATATTCCAATCATTGAAAATACCGTTATTGACTATAAACAAAATATGATGGGTGGCGGATTTAGCATCAAGAACCCTAACGCAATCTTTTCTTGTGGTTGTGGATCATCATTTAGGACGAAAGAACAACAAGGTACACCAGAAAAATGTTAACATTAGGCTAGAGGGACGATTCTAGCCTTTTTTTATGTTGATCAGACGATGATAGGAGTCGGTAATCATGAATCATTCATGTTCACACCAAATGGATGATCAAGTAAAACAATTATGTATTTCAAAGGTGCCCATATTTAATCATCTTGAACACGAAGAAATGTTAGAAATTTTAAAGAAAAGTCGCCAGATGACCTTTGAAAAAGGGGAATTTATTTATCGAGAAGGCGATCTATTGGAGTACCTTTATATTGTCCATGTCGGTCGAGTAAAAATATACCAGTTATTTGAATCGGGCAAAGAACAATTGTTGCGGATATTAGAAACGGGTGAATTTATGGGTGAGTTAGCGCTATTTAATGATAAGGTGTTAGATAGCTACGCTGAAGCAATTGAAAAAACAGAAATTTGTGCGATTCATAAACGGGACCTTAGAGAAATTATGAAAAATCACCCAACCATCCCATTGAAAATATTGAGTGAATTTAGCAGTAGACTGGAAGAAACCGAGTATTTGGTTGGTCAATTAAGTGCGAAGGATGTTGAAACACGAACAGCAAGCTATTTAGTTAAACTTGCCGAGACACAAAAAACAAAGCAAGTAACATTGCCGATGAGTAAAGGTGATTTAGCTTCTTACTTAGGTACGACCCAAGAAACGATTAGTCGCCGTTTATCAAACTTTCAAACAAAGGGTTGGATTAATCAAAAAGGTCATCGAAAAATAAAAATTAATGATCTAGATGCCTTAAAAGTAGCAGCCAAAGAAGTATAAAAGAAAAAGTGGCCGACTTGTAGCCACTTTTTATGTTTAAGCGAACATATCAGTTGAATGCCTTGGTTGAATGCGAGCTTTAGGATTGATATATTGCATCGCATTATTCACCGCTGTCGGCGCATCCCCAAATCCAGTAGCAATCAACTTTACTTTGCCAGGATACGTATTGACATCACCAGCAGCATAAATTCCTGGTATGTTTGTTTCCATTTTTGAATTAACGACAATACTATTTCGTTCGATCTCTAGACCCCAATCTTTAATCGGACCTAATCTAGAAATAAAGCCATAATTACAAATCACAGAATCAACCGCTAAATCAAACATCTTTTCTCCCCGGGTTTCTTGGAAATAGACCTTCTCTATTTTTTCCTCCCCTTCAATACGAACGGGAACATAGGGTGTGATGATATTCACCGATGATTTTTTTAATTTTTCTATGGTAAATTCATGGCCGCGAAATTCATTGCGACGATGAACAAGGGTAATTTTTTTAGCAATCGGTTCTAACATTAAGGCCCAATCAACTGCAGAATCCCCACCGCCTAAGATAAGGACATGTTGATCGGCAAATTGTTGCATGTCTCTTACATAATAATGTAAGTTAATCCCTTCAAAGCGCTCAGAATCATCAATGTTTAAGCGTCGTGGTTCAAAGGCACCATTTCCGGCTGTTATGATAATAGTTCGGGAATAATGAATATCATCATTATGTGAGATCAGTTTAAACGTATCATCAGGCAACCGTTCCACTTTAACGATCGATTGGTTTAACACAATTGTAGGATCAAATAAGGTAAGCTGTTCATTTAAATTATCAATTAATGTTTGGGCACGAATTTTCGGAAATCCTGCCACATCATATATATATTTTTCTGGGTAGAGGGCGGTTAATTGCCCACCAGTATGTGGTAAACTTTCGATTATCTTTACGCTTGCTTGACGCATGCCACCATAGAATGCAGTAAATAATCCGGTTGGGCCTGCACCTATGATCGTAATATCATAAACTTTATCATCCAAGACGTTTCTACCCCCAAGTCGTTTCTAGGTTTTCTTTATAATTGTCATCATACCATAAATCAGGCCTGCTTGTGTAACAACTAAACTGAAAGCATTTCGAGTAAAATTGTCAAACAATTTAAAAATCTCTATTTTGGTTGAAAATTACCCTGAAAACGACTAGTATTATAATTGGTACATATATCACGGATTTGTGACCTTAACAGACTATCTAGATATACGTGAATCTTGTCACAATTAGTTTTTCCGTTTAACACAGTGTTTAAATAAAAATATTTAGATGGAAGTGATAGGCATGGAGAAACCAAAAATAGTCATATTAGGTGCAGGATATGGGGGGTTAATGACAGCTGTCAATTTACAAAAAAGATTGAGCGCTAATCAAGCAACGATTACATTGGTCAACAAAAATGATTACCATTATCAATCAACGTGGCTACATGAAAGCGCTGCAGGTACTCTACATCATGATCGAACACGCATCAAAATTGCTGATGTTGTTAATTTGAGTAAAGTTAATTTTGTCCAAGATACTGTTGTAACGATTAAGCCAGATGAGAGAAAAGTAATCTTAGAGAATGACGAGTTAAGTTATGATCTACTTGTTGTTGGACTTGGCTTTGAAGCTGCTACATTCGGAATTCCGGGTTTAGAAGAAAACGCATTAATGATTACTAGTTTAGATAGTACCCGGTTAATTAGAGAGCATATCGAGTATAACTTTGCACTATATCATAATGAAGAAGAAAAGAACGATGCCCGCTTAAATATTGTTGTAGGTGGTGCTGGATTTACGGGAATAGAATTTGTAGGTGAATTAGCAAATCGACTCCCAGAACTGTGCAAGGAATATGATATTGATCGTTCAAAGGTGAGACTGATCAATATTGAAGCAGCACCAACGATTATGCCTGGATTTGATCCACAATTAATTGAATATGCGATGAGTTCTTTAGAAGCCCGCGGGGTTGAATTTATTACCAGCGCCATGCTGAAAGAATGTCATGAAGATCGCATCGTTTATGAAAAAGACGGTGAAGAAGTAGAAATTCCAACAATGACAACTGTTTGGGCTGCTGGGGTGAAAGCAAATTCAATTGTTGAAGAATCTGGTTTTGAAACGAACCGTGGCAAAGTAGAAGTAAGACCTGATTTACGGGCACCAGATTATGATAATGTATTCGTTGTCGGTGATTGTGCTTTAATCATGAATGAAGAAACCGGACGTCCTTATCCGCCAACAGCACAAATTGCTATTCAACAAGCGGATGTCATTGCTAAGAATATTAAAAAACTAGTTGAAGGCGATCAGGAATTAATTAAATTTGAACCAAATATTCTGGGAACAGTTGCATCTTTAGGTAACAATGATGCCATTGGTACCATCTTTAACGATCGCAAAATATTTGGTTGGTTTGCCACAGTGATGAAAAAAGTAATTGACAACCGTTATTTGCTGAAACTCGGTGGGATTCCATTGTTATTGAAAAAAGGGAAATTCAACATTTTTTATTAACGAGAATAGGAGCAAAGACGATCTAGGGTCTTTGCTCTTTTACACATCTATGTGTAATGAGCGTTTTGGCTAAATGATAAGGGGAGAAACAACGTTGATACAATTATTTATTGGGGCACTTTTGTTTTTTGTTATCTTTTTTGGAATTTCATTTATTTTAAATATGCTGTTGAGAAGAACTTGGCTTATGTCATTCATTTATCCAATCGTCGTTTTACTCATCGTTGATAAAGTTACTCTTAAAGAGTATGTTAGCCAGCCATTAGATGCTTTGGCTACAGCCTTTTCCAATGTAATCAATATTACTTTAGTTGACGGAATTATCCTATTGTCTGGTCTTGCTGGGACGATTGTTTCTGGTTTTGTCATTAAATTTTTACGTAAAAGTGGCTATCAAATGTTTTAATTGGTTGAGTTTTGCGAAATAGTTTTGATGCATAAAAAAGTAATCATTTGGCAATGATGACATCCTAGAGGTGTTATTCATGAAAATGATTACTTTTTTTCGGAGATTAACAGTAACAATTTTGTTCGTCATGGCGTTATATTCGACCGCCTCATATATCTCCAATTTAACAATAGCTGATCTGATTCAATGGTTTGGAGAAGAACGACAAGTAAAAGTGAATACCTATGATCAGATAACAAGCAAAGAAGCAGAAGCAAGTACTGCTATCGAGACGACAGCTACTCAGCACCAAGAATCAGAAGAAGATCTTGCTAATGAAACGAAATGGTTACAATCTTTAGAAGAAACAATGAAAGTTTCCCAATATCCCCAAGTCAAGGTCACGGCAACAGGCTATACGGCAGGTATTGAGTCCACAGGCAAAACACCGGATGATCCAGCTTATGGGATTACCTTTTCAGGTGTAGAAGTAACCCGTGATTTATATTCAACGATTGCGGCTGATCTAGACGTTTTCCCTTTAGGAACAATCTTGTATATTCCTGATTACGGATATGGTGTCGTGGCTGATACAGGGAGTGCAATTAAAGGTAACAAAATAGATTTATATTATCATACGGTTGAAGATGTATATGAAAATTGGGGTAAGAGAGATGTCGATGTTTATATCATCGAAATGGGAGAAGGGCAAATAACGGAAGATACGCTAATTGAATTAAATGAAAACCAAGCTATGCAAGTGTTTCGTGAACAGTTTAAGACAGAATAAAAGAATAAAGATAGTAAAAAATAGTCCATTGTGGACTATTTTTTATGCTGTGAAAATATGTTATTGACGACAAGCTGTTTCTAAGGCAACTTCCATCATCGCATGAAATGATGTTTGCCGTTCATAGGCTGTTGTTTCTTCGCCAGTTAAAATATGATCGGAGACGGTTAAAATAGATAAGGCGCGTCGCTTGTATTTGGCAGCTAACGTATAAAGGGCAGTTGTTTCCATTTCGACTGCTAACACACCGTACCGAGTTAATAATGAATTGATTTCTGTGGCACGTTCACGATAAAAGGAATCGCTTGTAAAAACATTACCAACATGTAACGTAAGATTTTTATCCTTCGCGACTTGATAGGCTTGATGTAGCAGTTCGAAGTCTGCTAAGGGCGCATAATCAATTCCAGAGAAAACCATTCGATTCACTTGCGAATCTGTTGTTGATCCTTGAGCTAGAATAATGTCCCTTACATGGATATCATTTTGCAGGGCACCACATGTACCTACACGAATTAAAGTTTGTACATCGTAATCATTAATCAGTTCGTTGACGTATATTGAAATTGAAGGAATTCCCATCCCAGTACCTTGTACAGAAATTCGTTTACCTTGATACGTCCCCGTATATCCATACATTCCTCTCACTTCATTATATTGAATAACGTCAGTTAAATAATTTTCAGCAATATACTTAGCTCTTAATGGGTCGCCGGGTAGTAAAATTGTCTCAGCAATTTCACCTTTTTTGGCACCAATATGTGTGCTCATTTGCTCCATCTCCTTTCTAATTACAGATCAAATTAATTTAGCTGGGTGCGCTTGCTTCCATCTTTAAAATAAAGTATCATACAGATATAAGAAAAACAAATTAATGCGTTTTCATGTCAATGGTATGGATATTTGTTTATAATATAATTAGGGAGATATTATCGCAAATATTTTAGAGACATGGTAACATATATTATGAACCACCCATACATAAATTAGGAGGTTGATGTTGATGAAAGAACAGACATTCAAAATTACCGCAGAAACTGGTGTACATGCCAGACCAGCTACCTTACTAGTTAATCAGGCTGGTCAATTTGAATCAGAGATAGAGCTACACTACAACGACAAAACAGTTAATCTGAAATCCATTATGGGGGTTATGTCTTTAGGAATTCCTAAAGGTGCAGAGATCAAAATTACTGCTTCTGGTAGCGATGAAGAAAATGCAATGAAAAGTATTGAAGAAGTAATTCGTGAGCATCTAGGCGAATAGTTATGAAGCTAGAGTGAAATCATTCCTCTAGCTTTTTTTCTTTTGGTTAAATATTTTATCATAAAAATATTTCTCAAGATCAGTTAATCTTGCTAAAGACCTGCGGTTAAAGGCGGTATCTTCCGCTGCCAATTGA
>CALAMD010000110.1 GCA_937925695.1 uncultured Bacillaceae bacterium
AACTTATTAGCTCCTAATCAGAGCACTGGAGTTACGACATTATGTACATCTTTAATCGATCGTCTCCCCCTCAAAGAATGGGTGACTCGCCAACTATGTACTAGTGCGAAAAGCCACGAGTTGGATCACTCTTCAAAGAATGGGTGACTCGCCCATCCCACAATAGATGGCTACGTCGATAAGGAAAGCGCAGGGCCGAACCATATACCGATAATCAAAGGAGGGATTACGCGTGTGAGTAAGGAATTAGCTTTGCAGATGTTAGAGATAACAAAGGAATTTCCAGGTGTTAAAGCCTTAGATAACGTAAGTTTTGCCGTGAAAAAAGGTGAAATCCATGCCCTGTGTGGTGAAAACGGGGCAGGTAAGTCCACGCTGATGAAAATTTTAAGTGGTGTCTATCCCCATGGGACTTATACCGGAAAAATCATTGTTGACGGCCAAGAAGTTCATTTCAATCATATTAAGGAATCCCAGGATGCGGGTATCGCGATCATCCACCAAGAACTCGCTTTAGTTCCAGAAATGAGTGTGGCTGAAAATATTTTTCTGAGTAGTGATTTGTTTGAGCGACCACTGATTCAATGGAACAAATTATACGTTGAAGCACAAAAATGGTTGGACGAAATTGGCTTAAATGTAGATCCGCAAACAAAATTAGGTGAGTTAACGGTCGGCAAACAACAGCTGATTGAAATTGTCAAAGCCCTAACAAACAATGCTGAAATTTTAATTTTGGACGAACCAACATCTGCGCTTACTGAAAGTGATGCTGATATTTTATTTAATATATTAAAACAACTAAAATCCCAGGGTGTTACGTGTATTTATATTTCCCATAAGCTCGAGGAAGTCCTTGAAATTGCTGATACAGTTACAGTTTTACGAGATGGACAAACGATTAGTACCGACCCAATAGAAGCATTAACGGAAGGGACCATTGTTGCCAAAATGGTTGGCCGAGAATTAACGGAATTTTATCCTTATGAAAAACGTCCTTTAGGCGGGAAAATTTTTACCGTACATAACTACAGTTTTTATGATCAAGCATCCCAAGAATATTTAGTCAGAGATATATCTTTTTCGATAAGAAAAGGTGAAATCCTAGGTGTCTCAGGGTTAATGGGGGCGGGGCGAACAGAGTTATTTATTAGTCTTTTTGGCGGTTACAACGGAATCAATACAGGTGAAATTCGCCTCAATGATCAACGGATCAATATCACAGACCCACGGGATGCCATCCATTACGGGTTAGCTTATGTATCAGAGGATCGAAGACGATATGGCTTAGTCCATGAGATGAACATTATTCAAAATACGACCTTGGCCTCCTTGAAAAAAGTAAAAAGACAAGGCCTTTTAGATCAAAATCTTGAATGGAAAAAGTCAGAGGAAGTATCAAAAAGGGTGAATTTAAAAGCCCATCGTCTTGACGCCCTTGTTGACCAATTAAGTGGTGGCAACCAACAAAAGGTCGTGTTAAGTAAATGGTTATTAACAGACCCTCAAGTATTAATTTTGGATGAACCGACAAGAGGAATCGATGTCGGGGCTAAGTTTGAAATTTACAAAATCATGATTGAATTGGCTAAACGAGGTGTTGCCATTATTATGATTTCGTCAGAACTGCCTGAAGTGTTAGGGATGTCTGATCGGATCATGGTGATGGCAAATGGACGTATAACTGGTGAATTATCACGGGAAGAAGCAACCCAAGAGGAAATAATGAAATTGGCGACAATAAGGGGGGAAAAAACTGATGAGTAGTCATGCAAAAACAGAGGTAGTAGAAGAAGAGGCTAAGTTGGATGTGAAATTTACCCTTCAATCCTATGCATTAATCATCGCTCTAATTTTAATTGCGATATTATTTGCCACCCTGACTGGCGGTGAATTTCTGTCATCCCGAAATCTATCCAATTTATTTACCCAAATGACTGTTATATCTGTGTTAGCGATTGGTATGACCTTTGTTATCGTTGCTGCCCATATTGATTTGTCAGTTGGATCATTAGCTGGATTGACCGGCGGTATTGCTGCTATCCTTCATGTTTGGTTTGATTGGAATACAGGCATTGTTGTGTTAGTAGCGATTCTTGTTGGGGCTTTACTCGGATTGTGGCAAGGTTGGTGGGTTGCCTATCGATCCATTCCGGCATTTATTGTAACTTTAGGTGGCATGCTTGTTTTTCGAGGTATTTTGATCGGAATGAGTAAGGGGTTGACAATCGCGCCATTAGATAATCAATTTAAAATGATCGCAAATAGTTTTTTGCCTTACAGTCTTGGTTATGCGATCGTCTTCGTTGGGATTATTTTATTGTTTATTTTTACTTGGCGTAATCGTGGTAGTAGGATGAAAATGGATTTACAAGTCCCCTCACCAGTCTTTGATTATGGCAAATTAGTCATCTATTCGATCGGTATTTTAATCGTTACATATATGTTGAATCGTTATAATGGTTTACCGGTTCCGTTGTTGATTGTCGTTACGTTAGCGGGTCTCTTTATTTTTATTTCTACTAAAACAGCCTTTGGCAGAAGCATTTATGCAATCGGTGGCAATCCTGAAGCGGCTAGACTATCTGGTATCAATATTAAGCGAAATACGCTCATGGTTTTCGTCTTGATGGGGGCGCTAGCTGGAATTGCCGGGGTTATTTTAACGAGTAGATTGAATGCAGCAACGACAAGTGCCGGGGATATGTACGAACTAGATGCGATTGCTGCCTGTGTTATTGGTGGGACAAGTTTAGCCGGTGGGCGTGGGCGCATTGTCGGATCCATCATTGGTGCGTTAATTATGGTTAGCATTGATAACGGCATGAGTATGATGAACATCCCCTCATTTTGGCAATATATCGTCAAAGGCCTCATTCTTATTGTCGCCGTCTGGCTAGACATCGCCAGTAAAAAGAGATAGGCGGTTTTGGTTGGGCAGGCTATTCACGTAGTTGTTATTTGGATATAAATGGGCACTTTGTAATGGAAGTTGACAAATATATCGAATGAGTACGGATAATCAGTTACGTCATTAGTGCCAGTCTATTTAATCTATGTTTGGATAAATTTTACGAATTCGGATATACAGCCATTAATTTTACCCAAAATTAATTTAATGGATGTCCACATACACGTATGAAAATATTTATCGAAAACCCGTTGCCTTAATCGCCACGGGTTTTGAAGTGTTCTATGGGGGTAAAGTGATCCATCTGCTACCAGCACCACGCTTTTGTTTTTGTATCACAGGATGAGTCATTTTTTCATGAGTAGCAAGCGGAATACTTAATGGTGGGAAATCCTCTAACAGTTATCGATTTTAGCTGTTGCCTCATTTCTGTGTATGTTTTTCTGTTGAAAAGGAAAACGTAACAGAAAGGAGGAGATTTCATCGTGGAACGTTCTTTAACAATTGAAGAATTTAATGATTATTTACAACAATGGAGCGGACAAAAAATTCGCATTGTCAAAGAAGAATTAGATGACTTAGACGAAACATTACTCGATTTACAAACAATCTCTTATTCAAAGGGACCGAGCATAGACGACTATATCCCGAGATATTCACTATTATTAAGTGGAACGGGCATAGTGGGAACGACCATGAACAATTATGAAGAATTGCCTTCGCAAGTATTTGAAATACCCCTTGAAGAAGAGGCTATTTACGAATTTGATGGCATTCGCTTTTTTATTAGCACTTCTCGCGGTGTTTATATGATTGAACAATATGATTGGTAGGGTTGTACGGTTTTGACTTGATAAGCTGATGATGTATTTTTTTAACAAACGATGGTAGGCAGGCAATCTATTGCTTCACCCGGATTACATCCTCTTGAACCGCTCGCCAAACCACGATCAATCGTTACGTATTTCTTGGAAAAAATTCTAGGTAAATATGAAACAATTATGTGAGCCGTAGACCTGAATCAAGTCTTTGGCTCTTTTAACATTCTGAAAATTTATAGCCATCACCGAACAAATGTGCTATAATACATGCAGATTATCTTCTACAGTCCCTACACCAAAATAATTAAAGGGACGTGATCAATTGGTAATGCATCTCTTAGTGAGAGAAGAAACCAAGCCGTATACAAATCATGATCAACTTCACAAAGAGCTTATCCAAACTTTTTTCAAAGAATTCCTCGAAGTATTTTTTCCTTACGTACATGAACACCTTGATTTTCATGCCATCAAACCTATTTCAGAAGAAGTTTATACAGATGTATTAGAGGGTAAAACGAGACGACTCGATATTGTTGTGGAGACAAAACTCAAGCGTCAGGATGTCATTGTGATCATTCATATTGAACCCCAAAGTTATTTACAAACAAATTTCCATGAAAGGATGTTTCGATACTTTAGCCTCTTGTATAATAAGTATAGAAGACCAATTGTGCCGATAGCAGTTTTTACTTACCCAGGGAATTGGGAAAAGAATGAATATAAAATGGAATTACCCTTTTTCCATGTACTCACATTTAATTTTTTGACACTTCACTTACGAACAAAAAACTGGCGTGATTATCTTCGCACCGACAATCCAATTGCAGCAGCGTTATTAAGTCAAATGGGCTATCAAGAAGATGAGAAAATTGAAGTTAAAAAAGAGTTCTTACGCATGTTGACCAGAATGGAACTCGATCCCGCAAGACAACGGCTAATCTATGGATTTTTTGAAAGATATTTAACCTTATCTAATGAAGAGGAGGCGAGGTTGATGAAGGAAATAAGCGAGTTGCCCGAGGCAGAAAAAATCCTAGAAATACCAATATCTTACGAGGAGAAGGGTAAGGAAATTGGTAAGGAAATAGGCAAGAAAATAGGTAAGAAAATTGGTAAAG
>CALAMD010000111.1 GCA_937925695.1 uncultured Bacillaceae bacterium
TGTTTTAAGTCGTTTAGATAAATTCATTGTAATCACCAATTGTATGTTTTTAGTATGAAAGAAGAAAAGCTTTCTGTTATTCAGAAAGCTTTCTTTGTTATAAAGATTTAGATAATTACTCTAACCCTGACAGCCATTCAGCAATAACTTCGGCCTGTTCATTATTAACTAATCCACCAGGCATTCCGTTATCAGTTCCATGAATAATAATGTCTGTTATTTCCTCTTGGCTAAATTTGCTACCTACTTCTGTTAAGGCTGGTGCGCCTAAACCGGATAAATCATCTCCATGACAATGGGCACATTGATTTTTATAAATAGCTTCTGCATCTAGCTCAACAACTTCTGCTGGATTTTCTTGTGCCTGTCGATGATTTACACCAACATAAGAAATTACGATGATAGCAACAATACCAATTACAGCCATAATCCCATAAGGTATAACTGGGTTTCTACTCATTGTGCTTCCTCCTTATGTATTCCCTGTCATTATATTGGACTATATTAGAATAGATAGAACAATTTACCCTATCTCGTTCTAAATGAGTCAATAAATATATTATTTATTTTCATTTATCTTTTATATTACTTGAAAATTCATTTAGTTTAAAGCATTAAGTCGCAAAATAACGGGATATTAAGTAAATGATCATAAAAACTATGGAAATGATGCTAACTATTGTTAAATATTTTAGTTTTTTTCGACTACTCACATATAGCCAACCAATAAAATTAATTAATAAAATAGTATTAATTAACCATGGATAAGCTGTAAAATAGAGACCTAATTGGATTGAAAAGATTAAATATATCAACAACAATGAAATTAGTCTTACATGATACCAATAATTTGTATTTTTCCTCATCAACCAAAATAGGCCTGTTGAAAATAAACATATCATAGCTAACAAACCAAGTTCCCATAATGCAAGCATATCGAATACATAAACCATTAGAAAACTAAGGAACACCATTATTAAAACCAAACTAGAACAAACTAATTCAGCCAAGGTTATTGGATAAGATTTAAATTGTTCTATTCCTTCATTATTACCTTCCCCTTGTGTATATAGAGCTAGCAAATAATCACAATATACATCCGGTAATAGTTTGTTCTCTTTCCAAAAATGGATTTCTTTGATAATTGTCTGTCTTCGATCATCTAACATGGGATTTTCACTCCATGACACCGCATTCACTTTCCCAAAATAATATCAAAGTCATTGAACAACTTTTATCGTGTTCAATGACTTTGATAGAAAACTTACTCGAGAAAATCTTTTAGTTGCTTACTTCTACTTGGATGTCTCAATTTACGTAATGCTTTTGCTTCAATTTGACGAATTCTTTCTCTTGTTACACCAAAGACTTTGCCTACTTCTTCTAAAGTCCTTGTACGTCCATCGTCTAAACCAAAGCGCAAACGTAATACATTCTCTTCTCTGTCTGTAAGTGTATCTAATACATCTTCAAGTTGTTCTTTCAGTAATTCATATGCAGCATGATCTGATGGTGAAACAGCTTCTTGGTCCTCGATAAAGTCTCCTAAATGAGAATCATCTTCTTCACCAATCGGTGTTTCTAATGAAACTGGCTCTTGCGCAATTTTTAGAATTTCGCGAACTTTGTCTGGAGTTAAATCCATCTCTTTTCCAATTTCTTCAGGGGTTGGTTCGCGACCTAAATCCTGTAATAATTGTCGTTGTACTCTGATGAGTTTATTAATGGTTTCAACCATATGAACAGGAATTCTGATTGTTCTTGCTTGGTCTGCAATAGCCCGAGTAATGGCTTGACGAATCCACCATGTTGCATACGTACTAAACTTAAAACCTTTTGTATGATCAAACTTTTCGACAGCTTTAATTAAACCCATATTTCCTTCTTGAATAAGGTCTAAAAACAACATGCCTCTGCCCACATAACGTTTGGCTATACTTACGACTAAACGTAAATTTGCCTCTGCCAAGGCTCGTGCAGCGTCTTTTTCACCATTTTTGATTCTTTTGGCAAGTTCTACTTCTTCTTCAGCTGTTAATAAATCAACTCGACCGATTTCTTTTAAGTACATCCGGACGGGATCATTTATTTTAACACCTAATGGAACACCTAATTCTCTTGTTACATCATCAGCATCAGCTTCTAAATCCAAGTCTTCATCATCATCGTCGTCGGATTCGCCGATTATATCAATCCCTTGTTCTTCTAGGTACTCATAAAACTCATCAATTTGATCAGATTCGATCTCAAAATTGGATAAGCGATTAGCTATTTCTTCAAATGCTAAAAATCCATGTTTTTTACCTTGTTCTGCTAACTCTTCTTTTACTTCCTCTAAGGTATAATGATCATCATGATCCAATTCTTGTGAGGGCTTTTGTTCAGCCATGAGTTCCCCTCCTTCCAAACTATATAAATTGTTCATTTGCTTTTTAATTGTTTTTCTATTTCTATAATTTGCATGGCAATTTGGGCTGCCTTCAAATGATCATTTTGTTTTTCAGCTAACTTTTGCTCTTGTTGATATTTTTTAATTAATGCCATCTCTTGTGATTGGGATTGAATTATATCTATATAATCGTTAATTTCTTGATCACTTAAATCATCTTGGATTGGTAACATCGCGATTTCTAATACTAATTGCCTAATGTTTTCATCAGCCAACCGTTCAACAAACATGCTTACATTTGGAGTATCTTCATCTTCATAAAAAGCATATAGATGCGTTGCAATAATTTTATGCTCTTCTACTTGAAAGGATGCTTTAATTTCCTTCTGTACCCTAACAGTAATAGCCTTATCTTGCAACATATATGCAATTAATTGTCTTTCGGCATTTTGATATGCCGGCAATAATTTGTGATTGACTCTATAGGTTGACTTTGTATTGTTCTTAGTATATCTGTTCTCTCTTCTCTTATCCTGACGATTATTACTGTTTTTGCGTATTTGTTGAACATCTTCTAGCAAAGTTGTAATTGACAAGTTATATTCTTCACTTAAATGTCTAAGGTAATATTCCCTTTCTACAGAGCTTTCAAGCCTGGAAATTTCTCTTAATACGGCCTGAATGTATTGAATTAAGTCATTTTCAAGACTTAAGTTATAATTTTTCTTTAAATATTGCATCATAAAGGAAATATAAGTATCACTTGTTTGTATCACTTTTTGCCTAAATGATTGAGGTCCGTATTTTTGAATATATCCATCAGGATCAAGTCCATCTGTTAACTGGGCTATTTTCACCTGACATCCATGCTGTTGTAGCAAATTAGCTGCTTTGTAGCTAGCTTCTATCCCAGCATGGTCTCCGTCATAACAAATGATTACGGTATCGACATATCTTTTTAATAATTTTGCTTGAAAATCTGTAAGGGCTGTGCCTAAAGTGGCAACAACATTTTTAATACCAGCTTGATACGCTGCGATAACATCCATTTGTCCTTCAAAAAGAATAACAGACTTTTCTTTACGAATCTCTCGTTTGGCTAAATCAAAGTTAAACAAAAGTCGGTTTTTCTTAAACAAATCACTTTCAGAACTATTTAAATATTTGGGTTCCTGTTGATTGATCGCTCTTGCCCCAAATGCAATTACCTTTCCTAAATGATTACGAATTGGAAAAATAACTCTACCTGCAAATGGGTCAGTGATTCGCTGATCAGCATGTTGTCTTAATATGCCTGATTGAATCAAAAATGGACGTTGAATGCCTTTTTCTTCTAAAAATTGTACGGTAAAATCTGTCATAAAAGGAGCATATCCGAGATGAAATACTTCTATACTCTTATCATCAATCCCTCTTTCCTTTAAATATCGATAAGCCTCTTGTCCTTCTTTTGTATATCGTAAAATATGATGATACAGTTTAGCCAACCAATCATAAGCAGCTAATAAGTCAAGTTGCTTTTTTGACATTGATGAACGCTCGTTTGTGAATTGGGGTAATTCAATGCCACTACGATCGGCTAACATTTTTACTGCATCAGAAAAAGACATGCCTTCCAATTCCATTAAAAAGGTAAAAATATTTCCACCTTTTTTACAACCAAAACAATAAAATATTTGTTTATCTTGTGTTACTGAAAATGAAGGTGTCTTTTCACCATGAAAAGGACATAAGCCGAAAAAATTTCTGCCTTGTTTTTTTAGTTGTACATATTCACCAATCACTTCAACAATATCATTTGCCTTTCGGACCTGGTCTACCACGTCCTCAGGTATTTGTTTGTTCATAGCCATCACCAAGTTCCGTCTATATTACTAATTCTAGATGACAATAAAAATAACCTTCAAAATTCGACATTTTTTTTGTGAAAAAATCGGTCAATTCTCTAGAGGGATCATTCAATAGAAGATGGCCTATAGAATGTTTGTTGAATTAGGATCTCGTCTAACGATATTATTCTTGATTGTTGCGATAGATTCCTTCAAAAATAATTAAAAAGATTGGTTACTTCTGTCAATTAATAGTGTTTTCACGAAATATAATTATAATAGATTACTAGAATAAATGCCAGCAAATTACATCATAATCCAATCGTATTAAATGTGAACATATTGTTACAACGTGGGGAACCTTTCTATTTGAATGAGGTTTTATAACCTTAATTTTCCATATCGTTTACACAATGAGAGGAGCGGCTATGCGTCGCTCCTCATTTACTTTTTTGCACTATTTGTAAAATAATATTGGCTGTTTCCTCAACTGCTTTAGTAGAAACATCGATAACATGACATCCTATTCTTTCTACAATCCGGTTAAAATAGGCTAATTCCTGATGTATTCGTTCAATATTAGCATAGGTAGCATCATTACTCAGGCCTAATGCTTTCAATCTCTCCATCCGTATCCCAGTTAGTTTTTCAGGGCTGATACTTAAACCTATACATTTGCTCGAATCCACCTCAAACAGTTCAGAAGGCGGATCAACTTCCGGAATAATCGGAACGTTAGCTACTTTTAATCGTTTCATGGCTAAAAACTGTGATAATGGCGTTTTTGATGTTCTTGATACTCCTAATAAAATAATATCAGCTTTTTTAATTCCTCTCGTATCACGGCCATCATCATATTTGACAGCAAATTCTATTGCTTCAACTCGCTGAAAATAGTCATCATCTAATATATGGACAAGTCCAGGCTCAAGTAATGGATGTTTGTTAAACATTTTTTCTAATGGTTCAATGACTGGTCCCATGATATCGATTGTTAATATATTCATTTTAGCCGCTTGTTCGGTTAAATATGTTCTTAAAATTGGATCTACGATTGTAAAACCGATTAAACCTTGTTTTCCCTTCATCATCGCTAACGCTTGATCAATAGCCGTTTTATCATTGATATAAGGTATTCTTTTTAAAACGTAATTTTCATCTTTAAATTGACTTAACCCAGCCTTCATGACACGTTCTGCGGTTTCGCCAATAGAATCAGATAAAATGTAAATATGTGGTCGTGTCTTCTCCACTATAGCTACCCCTTTACTGAAACAAATTCAGTTTGTTTCATTTTCTTATCTGTTTTTAGCCAGCCAGAATCTTTAACTATGCTGTCTCCATTGTATCATTGATAAGTCCGCAAAGTCATGAATCATGCGAGCAATTAAATGAATTAAGGTTAACCGATTCATTTTAATTTGCTCATCATCAGCCATGACCATATTATTTTCAAAAAAGTCATGGATCACCTTTGTGAGTTCACTTAAACAAGCCATTGCATCCTCTGCTTGGTAATTGTTAATCGCTTGTTCATAGCGGCTAACGACTTGTTTATATGCTGTGTAAAGTGCTTCTTCCGATTCAGTTTCAAATAAAGCCGGATTAATCTTCTGCTCATCAATATTCTGTTTCGCTAAATTTATTACCCGTACCAAGGCTTCTTGAGTATCCTTAAATTCTAAATCATTTCGTTTTGCCGATAACACTTCTGCTTTACTGATCACATAAGCAAAGTTACCGATATTATTTTTAAGCAAAGCGTCAATGACATCTTGTTCAATATCCATTTCTCGTAAAAGGAAGCTTGCTCGTTGCTTAAAGAAATGAATGACTTCTTCTTTTACTTTTTCATCAGCTGTTTGTTTATAGGATCGAAGGGCAAGATCACATAAATCTTCAATTGTCATTGGCCATTTTTTGTCAGCTAAAATTCTTAACACACCAATAGCTTGTCTTCTTAAACTATATGGGTCTTGTGAACCGGTTGGTGTTAACCCTATTGAAATCATACCGATAATCGTATCTATTTTATCGGCAATACTCAAAATCGCTCCATAAATAGATTGAGGAAGGTTACCTGCTGATTTGATTGGTAAGTAATGTTCTTTGATGGCTTGGGCCACTTCAAGTTCCTCGCCCATCAACAGCGCATACTTTTCCCCCATAATGCCTTGTAATTCAGGGAATTCATTAACCATATTAGACATTAAATCGAATTTACTAATTTCGGCAGCATAACCAACTTGTTCGATCATATCATCCCGTAGATTTAACATCGTAGCGATTTGTTGGGCATTCTGTTTGACTCGTTTTACTTTTTCACTGACCGTGCCTAATTTTTCATGAAACACAACTCTAGTAAGTTTTTCATTGTAAAAACGAATTGATTGTTTTTGATCTTCTGCATAGAAAAACTCTGCATCAGCTAAACGTGCTCTAAGCACCTTTTCATTCCCTTTAATGACTTGCTCAATTGCTTCTGAATCACCATTACGCACACCAATAAAATACGGTAATAACGTCCCATCCTCTGCTTGAACAGGGAAATAACGTTGATGTTCTTGCATGGATGTAATCAACACTTCAGCGGGTAACTGTAAATATTTTTCGGCAAAAGTTCCAAAAAAGACTGTCGGATATTCCACCAAATTCCGTACTTCTTGCAATAAGTTTTTTTCTACGATGATCTGAAAGTTTTCCTTTTTCTCAAGTTCTTTAATTTGTTGAATAATTAGTTGTTCCCGCTTCGTTGCATTAGCAATCACAAAATGGTCTGCCAACTTTTCTTCGTAAGTAAGCGGGTCCTTAATTGCAATTTCATTGCCTAAAAAACGGTGACCATAGGTTTTGTTACTTGTCTTGACATTGGCAATCGTAAACGGAATAATTTGATCATTATATAAGGCTACCAACCAACGTATTGGTCGAGAAAAGGTTATTGATTCCGTACCCCAACGCATGCTTTCAGGGAAGTGAATGGATTCAATAATATTCTTAAATGATGGCAGTAAATCAATTGTTGGTTTACCTTCAATAAACTTCTCAACAAAGACATAATTAGTGCCATTTACTTCTTTTACATAAATATCATCTGTTGTTTTATTTTGTCCTTTCGTAAAGCCAATGGCTGCTTTCGTCCAATTACCTTCTTCATCTTTAGCTATTTTTTCTGATGGTCCTCTTACTTCTTCGCGAATTGACTTTTGTTGATCAGCAATTTGATGAATGATAACCGCTAAACGGCGGGGAGTGGAAAAAGAAGAAATTGAATCGTAATCAATTCGTAATTCTGCTAACCACTGTTTTGTTTTATCAACTAACTGTTTTTCAGCATCATCAATGAATCTAGCTGGTAACTCTTCAACACCGATTTCAAACAATACATCGTTCATTTATTTAGCCTCCTGTTTTAACATCGGGAAACCTAGTTTTTCTCTTTCTTTGATATATGCTTTAGAAATATTTCGTGCTAAATTACGAACACGCGTAATATAACTCGTTCGCTCAGTCACTGAAATCACACCTTTAGCATCCAATAAATTAAACGTGTGAGAGCATTTTAACACATAATCGTAAGATGGAAAGATTAATCCTTTTTCCATCGTATCTTTTGCTTCCTGCTCATATAAGTTAAATAGTTCAAAAAGTAATTCGGTATTAGAGTCTTCAAAAGCATATTTTGAATGTTCATATTCTGGTTGTAAAAATATATCTTCCACAGTTACACCAGGTGACCATTCTAATTCAAAAACATTTTCTTTATCTTGAATATAAGAAGCTAATCGTTCGATACCATAGGTTAGTTCAACGGCTACTGGATTTGCTTCCAAACCACCGATTTGTTGGAAATAAGTAAATTGGGTAATTTCCATACCATCAAGCCACACTTCCCAACCTAAGCCTGAAGCACCTAAAGTAGGGTTTTCCCAATTGTCTTCTACAAAGCGAATATCATGTTTGCGCGGATCAATACCCAAGGCTTGTAATGACTCTAGATAAAGATCTTGAATATTATCCGGTGATGGTTTCATAATCACTTGAAATTGATGGTGCTGATATAGACGGTTTGGATTTTCACCATAACGGCCATCATCCGGTCTTCTCGATGGTTCAACGTAAGCAACATTCCATGGTTCCGGTCCTAGACACCGAAGCAAGGTCATTGGTGACATCGTTCCGGCTCCTTTTTCAACATCATAAGCCTGCATCAAATTACAATTATGATCGGCCCAATATTTTTGTAATGTCAAGATCATATCTTGAATATTCATACATACTACCTCCTATAGCAACTTACGATTTATTTTGAACGACTGTTTATATTGTTGAACTTGTGATCATTATTTAGACAAAATAAAAACCATCCCTACGTCAGTTAGACATAGGGACGGAGATATATTCCGCGGTTCCACCCTACTTGCTCGATTAATCGAGCCCCTTTATTAAAAGCAACTTGCTCCAGAGCGCCAATACTTATCGAACTATCATCCAGCTTCCACCATCCTGGATTCGCTTGCATAGTAGATAGATAAGTACTTCTCCTTCATGGCAAATGATTATGCATTAGTCATTATATTTATGTAAGATCATACTGATTAATCATATGTTTGTCAACTAAAATCGTTTTGTTCTAAACTATCTAGCTGCTGCAAAAATTTTCTTGATTTTAAATAATAGCCTCCATACCGGTCATAGTAGTCATCAAACATTTTTCTTAACAGCGCTTGATTTTGTTGTTTAACGTCAATGTTACCAACCCGTTCTAAACCAATATTAGCCATGATATATACTAATTTAATTAAGGATTGGGGTAGCCTAATAGCCTGTGAATCTGTAGTTTGGCAACCCTCACATAATAAGCCACCTTCCATCACGGAAAAAGAGACGAGTCTATCCCTTTGACCACATTGTACACAACGATCAACTATCGGTCCGATCCCACCTTTTTGGTAAAGTTTTATTTCATACATCAATATCGGGATGGTAATTTCGTCATGATTGGAAATCCACGTTAACGTTCGATAAAACTGATCATATATGTAAATATCAGGTTGCCGTGATTCAAGTAGCTTATCGGTTAATTCTGCTATGTAGGCTGCATAGGCAGTTTTAATAATATCCTCACGAATATTACGAAATGAATCAACAATTTCTCCTTGTTGGATTGTGCTTAAACCTTTGTTGACATAAACTAAGTAATTACCATGAATAAATGGCTGCGTAACAGCAGCCATCCTACTCTTAGGTTTTTTTGCTCCACGAGCAATACCTGATAATTTTCCCAATTGTTTGCTCAACATCGTTACGATTTTATGTGATTCTCCATAATCTTGTGTTTTTATAATTATGCCATCTAATTTTTCAAGCACATCACTTCACCTTCTTACCAAATTACATTCTTGTCTGCATTTGTTCTTCATCCTGATGATGCGCTGGCATGTAGTTGTTGGTTTTTTCTTGATTTTCCTCTAGCTCTTTTAATAATAAATAGGCTTCAATGTTTCCTGTTTGGCAAAACAATTGCCACGTCAATTCAATCACAAGAAACGCCACCTTTCTCATATTGTTGAAAAGATAATCTATTATTAGGGTGACCAGAACAGATGAAAAAAACAGTATAAAAATTTTCCAAGCAACTGATTATTCTAAATTTTGTAATCCAAAATGCTTAATCAACCGTTCATTATTCCGCCAATCTTTTTGCACTTTAACCCACAATTCTAAAAATATTTTTGTTCCTAGCAATGCTTCAATATCTTGACGGGCCTCTTGACCAATACGTTTTAACATGCTTCCTTGTTTGCCAATTAAAATACCTTTTTGACTTTTCCTTTCGGTAATAATGGTGGCTTGAACTAACATTGGTCTATTACCTCGGCTTTTAACTTGATCAATAACAACTGTAATTGAATGGGGAATTTCTTCCCGTGTATGGTGCAATACTTTTTCTCGGATCAACTCACTCATCAAGTGTCTTTCTGGTTGGTCTGTCACTTGTTCATCATCATAATACTTAGGTCCATTCGGAAGGTATTGTTTTAATACTTGTAATAAGTGATTGACATTATTCCCTTGTAGAGCCGAGATCGGAATGATTTCTTTGAATGCAGCTTTATCTTTGTACAGATCTATGAGTGGCAACAATTCATTTGGATGGATTAAATCAACTTGATTAATAATTAAAAATACAGGTGTATCGACTTGTTGTAAGCGCTCTAAAATATATTGATCACCTTTCCCATAGCCTTCTTTAGCATGAATCATCAACAAAATCAGATCTACTTCATGCAAGGTGCTTTTGGCCATTTGTACCATTTCGTCACCTAAGCGATGCTTCGGTTTATGAATACCCGGTGTATCAACAAAAATAATTTGACAGTCTTCTTCTGTATAAACCCCTTGAATTTTATTCCTTGTTGTTTGGGGTTTGTCACTCGTAATGGCTATTTTCTCACCGATAACCCGATTAATAAAAGTTGATTTTCCCACATTCGGTCGACCAATGATTGCTACAAATCCAGATTTAAAGTTTTCTGTCATTTAAGATCCTCCATGTAGTTGTTACCTCTAATGATATATTACTATAAAATAAACGACATTTCATATTTTCGACAAAACATGTAAGAACATTTATAGATTGGCTAGGTTTCGACAAAATTGAGAGACTGGGCGATTTATTGACCAGGTTTTACTCCCTATTTGATAAGTAATGAGGTTAATTTAGGGAATAAAATAATGAGACCGATCAAGAGTGCAACAAAAGATATGATTAGCACTGCTGAGGCTAACATATCTTTAATAATCTTTGCTTGTGGATGAATCTCTGGCTTTACATAATCGAGTAACCGTTCGACAGCCGAATTAATTATTTCTAGCGATAGAACAGAACCAATGACTAAAACAATCATCGCCCATTCAATAGGAGAAAGGTTTAAAGCAAAACTAACAATAACAACGAGAAGACCACTGAGGACTTGTAATTGGAAATTCCGTTCATAAAGCAAAGCATGTTTGAAGCCTTGAAAGGCAAAAATAAAGCCAATACCTTTTTTCTTACCGTTCAAGACCAAACTCCGACAATAATTCTTTTTGTTTAGCAAACATACTTTGCTCAGCTTCTTCTGTATCATGGTCATAGCCTAACAAATGAAGAAAACCATGCACAAGTAAAAAACCTAATTCTCTTTCAAAGGAATGACCATAGGTTACGGCCTGTTCTTTTGCCTTTTCAACTGAAATGACAATGTCACCTAAAGCTACAGGAAAATCTATATCAAATGATTGATTATCCTCTTGGAGTGGAAATGAAAGAACATCAGTTGCTTCATTTATTTGGCGATATGCATGATTTAATTGTTGAATTTTTGGATTATCGACAATGATAATGGATATTTCAGCTTGTGAAGGTATGTCCATTTTTTTTGCTAAAAACTGAAGTAAACCTTCTAGCAACTCTAATTGATCAACTGCTAACGATTGAGTTTGATCCTCGAGATCAATTTGCAAGGTTAGTCCTCCTTTTTCGGATATTGAATACGGGTATGGAATATACCTTTTAAAGTTTCACAAATCGTTGAATGTATTGTCTTTATTTCTTTTAATGTTAGTGGACTTTCATCAAACTGCCCATCTGTTAGCCGGTCATTGATAATGTTGGCTACAATATCTTCAATTTGCTGTTCATCTGGATTTTTCAATGAGCGAACAGCAGCCTCTACTGAATCGCAAATACAAAGAATAGCTGCTTCTTTTGTCTGCGGTTTTGGTCCAGGATAACGAAAATCACTTTCTTTTACCTTTTTATTATTCTTTTCTTCTTTATAATAAAAATACTTTAATAAACTAGTGCCATGATGTTCTAAGGCCAAATCGATAATTTCCTTAGGCATTTTATGTTTTTTCAACATATTTGCTCCGTCATAAGGATGACTAATAATAATCTCTGCGCTTTGTTTAGGCGCAATGACATCATGGGGATTGCGATTTGACAATTGGTTTTCAATGAAATAATGGGGACGCACAGTCTTCCCTATATCATGATAATAGGCGCCCACTCTAGCTAACAATCCATTTGCACCAATAGATTCACAAGCTGTCTCGCTTAAATTTGCTACCATAATGGAATGATGATACGTTCCTGGTGCCTCAATAAGTAGTTTTTTCAGCAATGGATGATTTGGGTTAGCTAAGGATAACAGTTTAATATCGGATATCATCCCTAAACTCGTTTCAAAAAACGGCAATAAGCCTAATGTTAATACTGCAGATAAAAAAGCTGCAACAACAGCAAAACTAACTAAAATCAATAGATTTAACCAGGAATATTTTTCAAATGATAGGAATACAAATAATAGCACAGTTAAAATATTGACAACGATCATACCAATTCCTGATTTAACGATGACTAAACGATCTTTCACATTGACTAGAAAAATGATTCCGGCTAATTGAGAGAAAAAGAAATAAATCCCTGCTTCAACATTTAGTGAGCCTGGTATCTCGGCGTTAAAGATAATACAGCCGAGAATCGCATAAAGAATTGCCAAGACAATAGCTATTCTTTCATGAATCAATTGTTTAAGAAGTAGCGCTCCTGTAGCCACAGGCACAACAAAATATAATTGATTCGTCTGGGTGGTAAATAAACTCGTTACTTTCATTAAACTACCTACGATGATGCTAATAAAGATGATTGAAATGACTTTTCCTTTATCTAGTTTCTTCTCTTTATGTAGTAAATTCATTTCATAGCCGATACCACATATAAGCAATAAAATTAAAATGCCAAGTCCAATGATAGGATAAATGTTCCGCTCATTATTCAACAAGCCAACTAAATTTAACTCTTCATAGATTTCATTCGTAATGATTTGCCCTTCACGAACGATGATTTCACCGGCTCTAATTACTACAGGATCAACATTACTCGCTGCTTCTCTACGTGCTTCTGCTGTGGCATCAGGATCAAAAAATGAATTTTCAACAACAGCAAATTCAGCCAATGCAGATAGGGCATCTTTCAAGTCAGCATGGAATGAAGTATAGCGAATTTCTTGTTTAACATTTTCAATAGCGCTACGAATGTTTTCACGCCTCACTCCATTAGTTAACGTTTCCGTAACCGACTCAATTAAAACGTTTTTAGCTTCTTCTCTTACCTCAATTGGTTCCCTGACCAATTGGATTAAAACATTTTCGCCAATTTCTTGGGTGATTTCTGTCGATAATATTTGCCTCAGTTGTTGTACTTTTTCTTCTGTTGTTAATGGCGCAAGTTTCTCTTTCTCATCATGTTCTTGATTTAACTCATTTTCATCCTCAGCATGATCGACGGGTTGATTGTTCACCTCATGTTCGGTTTCTATGCTTGCAATAGCTTCAAATATTTCCTCAATATACTCGACCCGTTCATCAATAATTTCACTAGCAATGCTATATCTATCAGCTACAGCTTGGATTGTTTCTCGAGTTTTTCTTTGAGTTTCCACTTCGTTTTCTACGGTGATTGGGGAACGAATTGTTTCTCTAGCCCGATCAAAACGTTCAATATCATATGTTTCTGTATATACATTTTGATAAGTTAATGCAAAGAAAAAAGCGCCGAGAACAAACATAGGTAGAACTATTGTCAACCATCTTGGATAATTATTTTCTCGCGATTTCAATAAACGAATAAATTTATTAAACACGATTTCATTCCCCCATGTTTGTGTCTCTCTTTATCAACCACTTATATCTATTTTACTTATCTTTTTCATAGGCTTCAATAATCCGTTGCACAAGTGGATGTCTCACAACATCAGTATGGTCGAGATGAACAAAAGCCAATCCTTTCACATCTATGAGTGTTTTTTCCGCTACCTCTAGGCCGGATTTCATCCCATTTGGCAAATCAATTTGGGTCACATCGCCAGTCACAACCATTTTTGAGCCAAAGCCTAATCGAGTTAAGAACATTTTCATTTGTTCTGGTGTCGTATTCTGGGCTTCATCGAGAATAACAAAAGCATCATCTAATGTACGCCCCCGCATATAAGCAAGTGGTGCTATTTCGATTGTTTGTCGTTCAATTAAACGAGCTGTATGCTCAACACCAAGGACATGGTGGAGGGCATCATATAATGGCCGTAAATAAGGATCGACTTTTTCTTTTAAGTCACCAGGTAAAAATCCTAGACTTTCACCTGCTTCTACAGCTGGACGCGTTAAAATAATTCGTTTCACTTGTCCATTTCTCAGTGCATCAACTGCCATAACGACAGCTAAAAAGGTTTTTCCCGTACCAGCGGGACCAATACCAAATACAAGGTCATTATCTTTAATAGCCGCAATATATTCCTTTTGACCCAAGGTTTTTACCCGAATAGATTGGCCTTTAACATCCTTAGTAATTTGATCGGTAAACAAGGTTTCAAATTGTTGAATTTTATCTTGTTTGGCTAAATCAACTGCATAAATGACATCGCGTTCTGTTATTTGAATTCCTCGATTAATAATAGCTAATAAAGCCATTAAAATCTCTTCGACTTGAGCAATGGCTTTATTTTCACCTGAGACGAGAACTTTTTCGCCCCTCGTTACGATGGATATATTTAGTTCGTCTTCAATGAGTTTTAAAAAGCGATCATTGGTACCAAATATGGCTAATGCTTCATTTGAATTTTGTAATTGTAAGTCGATTGTTTGAAGTTTTTCTGTCATAATCAATCTCCTTGAGTAATCGGTTCTGCTTCCATAATATCCTCTTCAACGATCATAAACAAGTTTAATTTTACTTTACCATTGTCAATCGATTGATGCAAAATTTTATTTGATAAAATTTCCGCATCTTGTCCAAGTTCTAGCAATAAATCGGCTCGTGCTTGTGTGATCCCTATTTCGATTGCTTCATCAACCGTTCTTGTTACTTGTTGGATATTTTTCTCATTTACTGTGGATTTAATAATCTTTATCGGTAAATTCCATTGAAAAAATTTTAATTGATGTTCGCTAATTTCCTCGTGAGTCTGATCGTATGTTATTTTACTAAATCCCCAAATCGGTATTTGTTGCCAATTTAAATCCAGATAATATTTATGCTGTTGGTTCCCAGTTAACGTTTCTACTTGTTGTTCCAAAGGTATGGTTACATCCATTTCATACCATGTTTCTGCTCTAATGGTACCTTCAGCTGCGACGTACTGTTTATTTGGGCTATTTGTTTCATCTTCATTAGTTTGTCCGATCACACCTGAAACTAACAAATCACCCGGTTCAACATAATCATTCACCGTAACAACTGGTGAACCTGAAGCTACAAACATATAAGTGATGACACCTTTTTTTGTTGCTACTAAATTTTGCGGACTGGCATTCTTTTTTTCTTCAATGATAATCTTTTCAATGCCTTCAATTGCAAAGGTTGTCCCTTTTTGTTCAATCCCAACCCATAATAACTCAGGAATGTCTTGTAATAATTTTTGTTGAATGATAGCTGGTGCATCCATCGTAAATAATAAGCGACCTGGCCGTATCCCATAGTGTTCTAACTGGGCATCAATTTTTGTTTCTATTTCTTGGGTTACCCCGGTAACCGTAACCCGCCATAAGATATTCGATAAGATTACAATTAACACGATACTTAAGCCTAAAGCAAATAATATTTCTTTTATCCGAAGCATGCGCCGCCACAAAAATGGCAGTCCTTTTTTATCGGTAAATTTGATTTTGTAACGCGAATTCCGCCTTAGTTGCTTTATTTTTTTAATATCATATAACCGAATATTTCCTTGACATGTTGTAGCTGAATTTTTTTTGATATTCCAAGCAAATACCCCATGATCTATACAATGTTGAAAAAACAATTCAGGTTGGTGACCGGTTATTTCTATGGTAACAAAACCAGTAACGTATGATTCATGAATTTGTTTCATCTACTTCAAACGGCCCCCTTCGGTACTACACATTTGTTTCAATATATTTAACTGTATCGATCTTACCTTCCAAGAGAATTTCTTCAGGATACATCATTTTAATGACGAAGGAATTACCAAGAATTTGAATCGATCCCTTGGTGGCTTTTACCGTTAATTCTGTATCAGAAAACACAGCAATCCCTTGGTGATTTTCTATATATATATGGATTTGTCCAATGATTGTAATACGCGGTAAATCAAGCATCACATCCGTTGGTAGCGCCATATACTTTGAGAATATAGGTAAATAACGATGCCATTTTTTCACCAAAAACAGCCTCCTATCACATTTATATGTATGACCAAATGGCATGTTTCAGAACATGTTTTTAGGTGTTGATCATTTTAAACACATAAAAAAAGCCATTGGTAACATCTTCGTTACCAACGGCTCATTACTGATAAATGTTATGATAAACGTCTACGCTCTGACACAAGATTACGATATCGTTTTCTAGCTCGAGGAGGTCCTAAAATCTCTGCCATCACGATGCTATCAATCAACCCTTGTCTTGTTAACTTACGCTTTATCCTTCGCGCCATCATTGGGCTAGCAATTTCAAGTTGAGGTTGCTTGGAAACAGCATTTTTTCTCGTTTGCTGGCTCACGTTTTTCGATCTATGATGGCTATATTCGCTTCTTTGTTGCAGTCGTGTTGCTTCAACGTGTCGATTCATTTGTAATTGGCGATCGCTCACGGACTGACGCTCACGGACGCTCCTATTTATTTGTTTAGCTTCACTTTGCCGCATAGCTTGTTGAGATTGCTTTGGATGATTAGGTTCAACACGTTGGGCTCGTTGTGGTTCAACCCGTTGTGCTCGTTGCGGTGTTGGCCTTGGTTGATTGCTAGGTTGTGTTCGCTTTTGTTGCGTACTCTTTTCGTTCCCTCTAAATAAACTAAAGAAACCACCTAATATCAGTAAAATGAAAAAGGGATTCGCTAATATGAATTCAAGAAGGCCGCCCATCACTAAACCACCCCGCAATGGTTGAAATTATTGGTCATCATCTTTTTCCTTCGATAAATTACCGATTGTATCACGCATATCCGTATCAGCATTTATGTTTTGATAGTTTAAGTAATCCATCACACCCATATTTCCTGAACGCAGTGCTTCTGCAAGAGCTTTCGGTACTTCAGCTTCAGCTTCGACAACTCGAGCACGCATTTCTTCAACCCGCGCTGTCATTTCTTGTTCTAATGCTACAGCCATTGCTCTACGCTCTTCAGCTTTTGCTTGAGCAATTCGCTTATCAGCTTCAGCTTGGTCCGACTGGAGAATAGCACCGATGTTTTTACCAATATCAACATCAGCAATATCAATTGATAAAATCTCAAATGCTGTTCCCGCATCTAAACCTTTAGCAAGTACCGTATGGGAAATAGAATCTGGATTTTCTAACACTTGTTTATGTGTTTCTGAACTACCGATTGTACTAACTACACCTTCACCGACACGAGCGATGATTGTATCTTCACCAGCACCCCCGACGAGGCGGTCGATATTTGCTCTAACGGTAATTCGAGCCATGGCTTTTACTTCAATCCCATCCATAGCAATACCAGCAATAAAAGGTGTTTCAATCACACGTGGATTAACACTCATTTGGACAGCTTCAAGAACATTTCTTCCTGCTAAATCAATGGCTGCTCCTCGTTCAAAGGGTAAGTCAATATTTGCACGATGGGCAGCAATAAGGGCATTAACAACTCGGTCAACATTTCCACCTGCTAAATAATGACTCTCTAGTTGGTTAGTCGTTACATTTAAGCCCGCCTTATGTGCTTTAATCAACGGATTAATTACTCGGGCCGGAACAACACGTCGTAAACGCATACCGACTAATGTAAATAGACCAACTTTTACTCCTGCCGCTAGGGCACTAATCCATAGGGCAACAGGTACAAAAGTAAACAAAATAGACAAAACAATTAATATGATGGCGATTATTACAATCGCTAAGACTTGTTCTGGAGTCATTTTATCTTCCTCCTATAATTATTGATGATATTTTGTTACAACTACACGCATTCCTTCTACATGGATCACTTTTACTTGTTCATTTGCATCAATAAAACTACCATCAGATACAACATCAATTCTCTCATCGTTGAACATGGCTTTCCCCGCAGGCCTTAACGGTGTAATCGTCATACCGACAAGTCCCATTAAATCCAAGCGGCTTTCAGTTGACACATAGCCGAGCTCACTCGATGTTTGATCTTGCAAAATAACATGCCGTAAAATCCCTTTATTTAGCCCAATGGATCGGTACAATAAGATGGCAGCAACTACAGCCACAACGAGTGCAATGGCGATACTCACAATCATATTTCCTAAACTATAGCCAGCCATAAACAATGAAGTAATGATAGCGCCAACACCTATTAAACCTACGATACCACCAGGAACAAAAAACTCTAACACGATAAGGACAATACCTGCAATAAGCAAGATGATCGCTTCCATCCCTGCTAAACCAGCGATGATATGGCCGTAGAAAAAAAGTGCTAGGGCAATTAATCCCATTGTTCCTGCTACACCAAAACCTGGTGAATATAATTCAACGACTAAGCCTAGGCTAGCAATCGATAACAAAATCGGTACGACAATTGGACTTGTTACAAAACGAGCAATCTCTTCAGCTAATGTTGTTTCTGTCTCTACTATTGTTGCCTCGGATAAACCAAGTTCGTATAATAATTCAACTCTATTATGAACAATTCCTTCTGCATAATCAACCATCACTGCCTCTGAGGCACCGAGGGTTAAGAGTTTTCCTTTTTGTGCATCAAGTTCAGGAAGGTCTACATCTGGATCTACCATCGCATGAGCATAAATAGGATCTCTGCCTTTTGATGTTGCAGCTTCTTTCATTTGAGCGATCCAAGCCGATTGAGCTTTATCATCTGCTGCCGTTCCATCTGAATATATTACTTGACTTGAACCCATCGTTGCATGGGGAGCCATATAAATGTTATCAGTATTTAGGGCGATATATGAGCCTGCCGAAAGTGCCTGATTGATAATATAAGAGGTACTAGGCATCGGTAAGTTTTGTAAAATTGTGGCAATTTCACCTGCAGAATCAACTCTTCCACCCGGGGTATTAATTTCAAAAATAATATGATTCGCACCTGCTTCAATTGCCTCATTCGTAGTACGTCTGAGGAACGCTTCTAACCCCCGTTCAACTTCTTTTTCAACGGGTATGACATAAACTAGTTTACCTCCACCCTGATCCTCTGCTTGAACAGCGAGAAAAAAACTAGCGAAGACTTGGATCGAAAAAAGACTGATGAGAAATATGTATAGTAGCTTGCGTCTTTTTTTCAAACGATCACCTCCTAACAAGGATATGGAAGATGGATATGATATATGACTAAAGCTATAGGTTGATATATAAATAATGATTAAAAAAGGTCCCTGCCATTTGTGACAAGGACCTTATTGTGTGTAAAATAATAAGCTAATTTAGAGATCCCTTTATTTGCCTAAGTATAAATATATCATATCTAAATGTATACAATCATTCACGAATTGTTAACATATCATAATAGATGTATTAGTTTACCATAGTGATCTCAGGAAATACACAATATTAGTATCGACGCTTCCTAGCTGCTTCTGATTTCTTCTTACGACGCACGCTAGGCTTGACATAATATTCACGTTTTCGATATTCAGCTAATGTACCGCTTTTGGATACACTGCGTTTAAAACGACGTAAAGCATTTTCTAACGATTCATTTTTACGAACTCGAGTAGAATTTGGCACGTTCATTCCCTCCCTCCGGAGCAAAAACACATTAATCAGACATATGTCAATCACATGCCTTCAATCATTATAATATACTGGTTATTATTGGTCAACAGCGAATAAAATAGCTTATATGCGTTTTTGTTTATGATTATATTATGTAACGGGCTTTTAACGGTTTAAAAGTAGTTTTCTAAAATATGTATAAAAAAATGCACTCTTGTTTGATCAACAGAGTGCAATTCATTTTAAGAAGATGAGATGATAGCGACACTAGAACTTGAGCCGATTCTCGTTGCACCAGCTTCAATTAAAGCTTTAGCTTGATCTCGATTACGCACACCACCAGATGCTTTTACACCAATATTAGGGCCTACTGTTTCCCTCATTAATGTAATATCTTCTATTGTTGCACCGCCACCAGAAAAACCAGTTGATGTTTTAACAAAGTCGGCTTGTGCCTGTTTAGCAAGCAGGCAAGCGCGGATTTTTTCTTCATTTGTAAGTAGAGCGGTCTCTATGATTACTTTCACCAATACACCATCACCTGCAGCCTGAACAACCGCTTCAATGTCTTTTTGGACAAGTTCGTCTTGGTGATCTTTTAGCGCGCCAATATTTAGCACCATATCGATTTCACTAGCACCATTTTTCACTGCTTCTGTTGTTTCAAATGCTTTCACACTCGTAAAATTTGTGCCAAATGGGAACCCAACAACGGTACAAACCTTAACACTACTATTTTTCAAACGCTGATAACAATAGTCTACCCAATGTTGATGAACACAGACAGAGAAAAATTGATGGGCCAATGCTTCATCGATGAGGGCATCAATATCTTCTTTTGTCGCATCAGGTTTTAATAACGTATGATCGATATAACTAGCTAATGAAGTTTGCATGGACCTATTCCTTTCGTATTTTTATCAATTATGATTGTTGAATTACTTTTTTTGAGCAATGATGCTCACCCAGTCATCCAATTGCTCATAATCAACAATCGTAAATCCTTTGTTCGTTAATGCTTCGACCACCATATCTTTTCTTTTCAAAATAATTCCTGATGTAATAAAATAGCCTGCATGGGTTAAATTATCCCACGCATCATCGATTAAATCAATAATAATTTCCGCTAGTATATTGGCAACAATCACATCAGCAGATTCATTTATACCGGTAAGTAAGTTATTTTTTTTAACCTTTATTTTATCCAGAAAACCGTTTAATGCACTATTATGTTTCGTACTTCTAACGGCAACCGGATCTAAGTCAAAGGCATGAACTTCCCTAGCCCCTAGTAGGCAAGCACCGATACTTAAAACACCAGAACCACAACCAACATCAAGGACTACATCCTCTTTTTGGATATATTTTTCTAAGGCTAGTAAACATAATTTGGTTGTTGCATGTGTTCCTGTTCCAAAGGCCATGCCGGGATCAAGATATAGCAATTTTTCATCTTGAGTCTTTTTATCATATTCATGCCAAGTAGGAACGATCGTTATTTGATTTGAGATGTTTACCGGATGATAGTATTTTTGCCATGCCGTTTCCCAATCTTTCTCTTCTACATCTTGAAGGGATAGTGTAAGTTCCCCTACGTCAAGTTCCAATTGTTTAAGTTGATCAATTCGCTTGTTAATCACGGCTAATTTTTCAGAAATATGATCATCCTTTGGAAAATAAACCTTAATATTAACGCCTTGAGACGGATAGTCGTCTGGGTTTAATTCGTAGATTTCGCCAAATTTACTCTCTCTTTGTTTGTGTAGTTCAGTGGAATCTTCAATGACGACTCCAGTTGCCCCTGCTTCATATAAAATGTTACTAATGGCTTCACTTGCTTCATGGGTTGTATGAATACAGATTTCAGTCCAGGTCATTTATTAATTACACCTGCTTTTGTCATAGTTTATCATTCGCCTTTAAAAGCCCTTTTAAAGCGATCAAAAATTGAATCACCTTGTTCATCTGTAGGTTGATTCCCAGCAATTTCATTAAACTCTCTTAACAATTCTTTTTGTCGTTCGGTTAGTTTTGTCGGTGTGACAACTTTTACTTGAATATGTTGGTCACCATAACCTCGGCCATGAACATTTGGTACCCCTTTATCCCGGAGACGGAAAATACGTCCTGATTGGGTACCTGCCGGAATTTTTAATTTTACTTTTCCATGAACCGTCGGCACTTCAATTTCGTCACCTAATGCAGCTTGGGCGAAAGTAAGTGGTAACTCACAATATATGTTGTCACCTTCACGTTTGAAAAACTCATGGGGTTTTACACGAACAAGCACAAATAAATCTCCTGGTGGGCCCCCATTTTTACCGGGTTCACCTTTTCCAGCCATTCGTACCTGTTGTCCTTCATCTATCCCTGCTGGAATGGTAATTTTAAGCTTAACATGTTTTCTAACTGTTCCTGCTCCACCGCATGTATGACATTTATCGGTAATAATTTGACCAGTTCCACTACAATAATTACAAACCCGGCGATTAACTATCCGTCCAAACGGAGTATTTTGTTCAATATTCAATTGACCGGTCCCATGACAATGGGAGCATTGACTTGGTTTCGTGCCTGATTTGGCGCCAGAACCATGACACGTATCACAAGTTTCATTTTTGGGGATACGAATTTCTTTTTCTACTCCAAAGATAGCTTCTTCAAATTCAAGGGTCATCGTATACTGAAGATCAGCTCCTTGTTGAGGTGCATTAGGATCAGATCGTCTCCCACCACCGCCAAAAAACATATCAAATATATCACCGAATCCAGAAAAGTCATGGGCACCATCAAATCCGCCAAATCCTTGTCCGTCGGTTCCCGCATGACCAAATTGGTCGTACTGGGCACGTTTTTGATCGTCACTTAGTACTTCATATGCTTCCTTAATTTCAATAAATTTTTCTTTCGCATCATCTGCTTTATTGACATCTGGGTGATATTTTCTAGCCAATGCTCGATAAGCTTTTCTTATTTCTTGCTTTGTTGCATTTCTATCGACACCTAATATTTCATAGTAATCTCGCTTACTCACTACCATCACTCTCCCACTAACATTTACAGATGACGACCATCCTTGTAAATGAAAACATTTGATTAAAAAAGTCAAAGTCAAGATACCCCTGACTTTGACTTCACTTTATCAAGATACTATATACTTGCTCACAAAATACCGTAAACTATATAGCAGAAGAAGCCATGTCTATGAATGACAGTATCTAAACAAAGGATAATACATCAGTTGATGATACATTATTTATCTTGTTTATCTGTTTCTTCATCGTCAACTTCTTGGAAGTCAGCATCAACAACATTATCGTCGTTGTTATCTTGTGTTTGATCTGTTGTTTGTCCTTGTTGTTGTTGCGCCATTTGCTCATATAGTTTAACAGATAGTTGCTGAACTTGTTGTTCTAATGCTTCTTTCTTTTGTCTGATCTCATCAATATTGTCAGATTCTAGCGCTTTTTGTAAAGCTTCTTTTGCCTCTTCAGCCTTTTTCTTCTCGCCATCTGATACTTTATCACCAAGATCTTTAATTGTTTTATCCGTAGTGAAAATGAGTTGATCGGCTTCATTTCGTAAATCTATTTCTTCACGACGCTTTTTATCTGCTTCTGCATTTTCTTCCGCTTCTTTAATCATCCGATCAATTTCTTCTTCCGATAAGCCTGATGAAGATTGAATTGTGATTGACTGTTCTTTATTAGTTCCTAAATCTTTTGCGCGAACATTCACGATACCATTAGCGTCAATATCAAAGGTTACCTCAATTTGTGGTACACCTCTTGGTGCTGGTGGTATATCTGTTAATTGGAAGCGACCAAGCGTCTTGTTATCAGCTGCCATTTCGCGTTCCCCTTGGAGAACATGGATATCAACTGCTGTTTGGTTATCTGCAGCTGTTGAGAAAATTTGTGACTTACTTGTAGGAATGGTTGTGTTTCGCTCGATTAATTTTGTCGTGACACCACCCATTGTTTCAATGCCAAGTGATAATGGTGTAACGTCTAATAATAAAACGTCTTTCACATCACCTTGTAGTACGCCACCTTGAATGGCTGCACCTAAGGCAACAACTTCATCTGGGTTAATGCCTTTAGAAGGCTCTTGGCCAATTTCTCTAGCAATCGCTTCTTGAACAGCTGGAATTCTTGTTGAACCACCAACTAAAATGACGCGATCAATCTCATTGGCTGACAAATCAGCATCAGAAAGTGCTTGGCGTACAGGTTTCATTGTCTGTTCAACAAGATCAGTCGTAAGTTCTTCAAATTTCGCTCTTGTTAACGTCATCTCCAAGTGCAACGGTCCAGCATCACTGGCAGTAATAAATGGTAAGGAAATTTGCGTTTGTGAAACACCTGATAAATCTTTTTTCGCTTTTTCCGCTGCATCTTTTAAGCGTTGCATAGCCATTTTATCTTGAGAAAGATCAATACCATTTTCTTTTCTAAATTCTTGAACCATATAGTCAATGATTTTATCGTCGAAATCATCTCCACCGAGACGATTGTCTCCTGCTGTAGCAATAACCTCAAATGTTCCATCACCTATGTCTAAAATGGAAACATCGAATGTTCCTCCACCTAAGTCATAGACAAGAATTGTTTGGTCTTCTTCACTATTATCAATACCATAAGCAAGTGCAGCTGCTGTAGGTTCATTGATAATCCGTTCAACTTCTAATCCGGCAATAATGCCCGCATCTCTTGTAGCTTGGCGTTCTGCATCATTGAAATATGCAGGTACAGTTATTACTGCTTTGTCAATTTTTTCACCGATATAATCCTCAGCATATGTTTTTAGATGTTGCAAAATAATCGCTGATATTTCTTGTGGTGTATAATCTTTTCCTTCGATGGTTACTTTATGGTCAGTACCCATATGTCTCTTAATCGATTGAATCGTGTCTGGGTTTGTAATCGCCTGGCGTTTAGCCACTTCACCCACTTGTCTTTCACCATCTTTAAAAGCAACAACAGAAGGTGTTGTTCTATTTCCTTCAGGGTTAGGAATAACGACAGGTTCTCCACCTTCCATCACAGAAACACATGAATTTGTAGTACCTAGGTCAATTCCTATTATTTTACTCATTTTCTAATTCCTCCCATGAATCGTTGACTATTTATTTACTTTTACCATTGCCGGTCTAATTACACGATCTTTCAGTTGATAACCTTTTTGTAATACTTCGATAACAGTATTTGAAGCCTGATCTTCATCCTCTACTTGCATGACAGCATGATGTAAATTTGGATCAAACTCTTTGCCAACTGCCTCTATTTCTTCTATTCCTTCTGATTTTAACGCTTCTTTTATTTGCTCATAGACCATTGAAATACCTTCAAGGATACTTTTTGTTTCTTCGGTTGCTTCAATGGCCAACGCTCGTTCAAAGTTATCAAGAGCAGGCAACAATTGCGTGGCTAAGTCTTGAGAGCGATACTTACGCTCCGCAGCTTTTTCTCGTTGCGTTCTTTTCTTATAATTATCAAATTCTGCTTGTATTCTCAGCATACGGTCGTATGTTTTTTCATATTCAGCTTCTAAATGAGTTATTTTTTCTTTTAGTTCTTTGATCATCGTTTCATTGTTATTTTCTGCTTGATCTTCACGATCTGATTCTATATCTGCTTCTGAATCATCACTCGTTGTTGGTTCCTCTTCTTGTTGACCGTTGTTTATGGAGTCTTCTTCTTCTCCATTTTCATTTGTCTTTGTTTCTTCTTCATCTGTTGATGCAATTGTTTCTTTTTTTTCATCTCCTGCCATCTGTCTAGGTACCTCCTATATCATTTCACCATGATAGACTATAACATGAAATGCCAATGAAATAAACTAGTTTGCTACAATAGATCACAAACTAAATCACTCAATTATCTTGATACCAGAATGAAAACGCATCAGACATCTCCGTTGCTAAGGCATGTAATAATCTGATGACTTTTTTATACTCCATTCTCGTTGGTCCAAGTAAGGCTATGGTTCCCTGTTGATGTCGGTCTACATCATATGAAGCTGTAATTAAACTAAAATCTTTTATCGCGTCAACGGTGTTTTCGTTTCCGATTGTAACCCGTATGCCTCGATTCTGATGTTGGAGCAATAAATTGGCAACTTCATTTTCATTTTCCATCATTGAATAAAATGAATGTATTTTTTGAATATCTTTAAACTCTGGTTGCATTAAAATATTTGATTTTCCACCAATATATAGTTTCACTGGTTGCTCTTGGAAAAAGATTTCCTTTAAATACTTTAGCAATAAATCAACATTTTCAATATATTTATTTAACAAAGAAATGAGTTCCTCGTTTAACATATGGGGTAATTTGGCCATAGGTACCCCATGCAATCGCTCATTGAGGATATTCACTGTTTTTTCTAGATCTCCCATCTTAACCGTTGGTGGAATCGTAAATGAACGATGTTCAACATGCCCCGTATTCGTGATCAATATAGCAACAGCTGTATATTTGGATAAAGTAACAATCTGTAGCTGTTCTAGTTTCGTATCGATGATTTCAGGTCCTAAAATAATAGACGTATAATTCGTAAGATCAGACAAAATCTCAGCTGACATCTGTACTATTTCTTCTAATTCATAAAAATCTTTCTTTAATATATCTTTGAGAATATTGATATCATCATATAAATCAAGTTCTGAAGCTAAAATGTTATCCACATAATAACGATACCCTTTTTCAGACGGTATCCTTCCTGAAGATGTGTGGGTTTTTTCTAAATAACCCATTTCTTCTAATTCTGCCATAACATTACGTATCGTTGCAGCTGAAACAGTAATATGTTCTTTTTCTGAAATAGTACGCGAACCAACTGGTTGTGCTGATGCGATGAAATCATCAATAATCGCTTTAAAAATTAATAATTGTCTCTCTGTCAGCACGATGATCACCTCAGTTAGCACTCTATACTAAGGAGTGCTAATTCTATATTATAAATTAACAAATCTCTATTTCTTTGTCAATACAATGGGTTTGCAAGCAATAAGGAGAATTTGAAGAAACTTTATTGGTTCATATATCATTTTTGTATGTATATTTCAGTACAACCTTATGTTGGAAAAATAACTCCTAACCCACAAAATATGAGTTAGGAGCCATTGAAATTAAAAAGTGAATGAAAAAAGAGCGGTTGTCTGTCATAAATGTAAATCCATTTAATGGATCTGTATCTCTTTTTCTTGTGGTTTTATTCATCATCTAATTTAAGTACTGCCATAAATGCTTCTTGTGGAATTTCAACAGCACCAACCATTTTCATTCGTTTTTTACCTTCTTTTTGCTTTTCAAGTAATTTTCGTTTTCTAGTCACGTCTCCACCGTATAATTTTGCTGTCACATCTTTTCTAACAGCTTTAATCGTTGATCTAGCAATAATATGATTCCCAATCGCTGCTTGTACAGGAACTTCAAATTGTTGTCTAGGAATAAGATCCTTAAGCTTCTCAACAATTTGCTTCCCGCGATCATAGGCAAAATCACGATGGACAATTAATGACAAAGCATCAATCGGCTCATGGTTTAATAGGATATCCATTTTCACTAAATTTGAAGCACGATTACCAATAAATTCATAGTCTAGTGAAGCATAGCCTTTTGTATGGGATTTTAGTTGGTCAAAGAAATCATAGACAATTTCTGAAAGGGGAATTTCATATATAACATTGACACGAATATCATCTAAATATTGCATATCAATAAATTGTCCTCGTTTTCTCTGACACAATTCCATAACAGGACCGACGAAATCATTTGGTACCATGATCATCGCTTTAACATAAGGTTCACGAATTTCTTCGATCATTTGCGGTTCAGGCAAAAATGATGGGTTATCAATTTGCAGCACTTGCCCATCAGTCTGCACCACTTCATAAATAACACTCGGTGCTGTTGTAATTAAATCAATGTTAAATTCACGCTCAATGCGTTCCTGAATGATTTCCATATGAAGTAAACCTAAAAACCCACTTCTAAAACCAAAACCAAGAGCTTGGGATGTTTCTGGCTCATATTGTAACGCTGAATCATTCAGTTCTAGTCGCTCTAGCGCTTCCCTTAACGCATTGTAATCATCTGAATTCACAGGATATAGGCCACAAAATACCATCGGGTTTAATTTGCGATATCCTGGTAACGGTTCATCTGTAGGACGATCAGCATGGGTAATTGTATCTCCAACCCTTGTATCACTCACATTTTTGATCGAAGCTGTTAAATAACCAACTTCGCCAACCGTCAGCTGTTCACGAGGCGTAGATTCTGGATTAAACACGCCTACTTCATTTACTTCATATTCGGTGTTAGTCGACATCATTTTAATTTTATCGCCGACCTTAACCGTCCCTTCTTTCACGCAAACATATGCAACGACGCCTTTATACGGATCGTATAATGAATCAAATATTAATGCTTTTAAAGGATTGTCGTCTAATCCCGATGGCGGTGGGATCCTTTCGACAATAGCTTCTAAAATCTCTTCGATACCAATATTTTCTTTTGCTGACGCTAAAATAATATCATCGGGATCAATACCAATAATATCTACCAGTTCCTGTGTCACATAATCAACATCAGCATTCGGTAAATCAATTTTATTGATAACTGGGATAATTTCTAAGTCATTATCAAGGGCTAAGTATACGTTAGCTAATGTTTGGGCTTCAACCCCTTGGGCGGCATCAACAACGAGTATCGCACCTTCACAGGCAGCTAAACTTCGGGATACTTCATAAGTAAAGTCAACATGACCCGGTGTATCAATTAGATGAAAAAGATAGTCTTCACCATCTTTACTTTTATATTCCAATTGTACAGCATTTAATTTGATCGTAATTCCCCGTTCACGTTCTAAGTCCATACCATCCAAAAACTGTTCTTTCATTTCACGTTCTGATAGTGCTTTTGTATGTTCTAAAATACGATCGGCTAATGTAGATTTACCATGATCGATATGAGCAATGATGGAAAAGTTACGGACATTTCTTTGATTTTCTACCATAAGGATGTTCACTCCTACTTCTATAACGAAGGTTACATTGATAAATCTTCGCAACTAGGTTGATTATAGCAAAGTGAACACCTCTGTTTCAATTAAAACCGAATTCATGCCTTAGCTAACTAGCGTTCGTTAAAAAAATACACTAGCAACTTCATACAGAAAATCAATGGTCAACTCGAACAAACGATGGAAACCAGTAGCTAATAATTCTGCTAATTTATGAGTGAATTTCTCTTGTACTTCTTCATTTATTGGCGTGGGTTCAGCACCATGATCATCATCGCTATAAGCTATATCACTAAAGTGTAATTCCTGTTGTGATTCATTTGGTTTTGCCATCTCTTCATAAAGCCAATCGGACTGTTCCACCGTTTGCTCCCGATCACTTCCAACAATAACCCCCATGAGAAAAACAATCACAAACATAAAACAGAACATAATAGATCGGATCACATTAACAACCTCCTATGGACTTCCATCGACTTTTTGAGCATCCCAATAAAAGTCACTAAAAATTTCTGCCATCACATCCGCGGTTCGATACAATTCCTCCAACGTATTATCATATCCACCCATCTCAATTAATAAAGCATTATCCATTAAATCCTGATTATATACACCATTGCTACCAGGACCTTCTTTTGTAATCACGCCTCGACTTAAACCCGGATATTTTTCATTAATAAGTTCATGGAAAGTAGTCGCCAATCTAAGATTTTTTTCATAATTTTTATTTTCTGCACCTACAACCATTAAAATTTTTGCATAGGGCACTTCATCAATCACTTTAGTTGTTTTTTCCCGAGGTAAACTATCACGGTGAAGATCAAATACATATTGAATACTTTTATTCGTGGCTAATGCTTCTTCAACGATTGAACGAGATGCATCATAGGATTGACTATAAGTCCAATTTTTCTCATGTAAGACACTCATATGATCCGTATTGTCTACCTCAGCACCGATCCCATAGTTCGCTAGAGCATTCGCAAAGTAAGAACTAACTTTATTGATATTCACTTCATGATGGTAGGCCATATTTGGGTCGGTTACATCTGGTAAATGGGGTAAAAATGATTCCCGATTATGAGTTGTATAAATAAAAGCAATATTTTGCTCACCTGTTGATCGTTGTTCGTTTTGCTCAGTTTCCTGTTCTTCTTGTTCATCTTCATAAATCGCTTCTCGCTCAACTAATACTTCTTCAAGGGGTGGAGAGGACTCAACCGACAGTGTGAGATAATTTGTTCCTTCCCCGGCGATAATAATTTGTTGACCAAAGGTTGCCATTCCAGGTAATTCTTGTCCGAGCAACGATAATGGATCATTCAGTTTAATACTTGTTGCCATCTGAAGTAATATACTTGTCATATTGGGCATTTCCTGTTCTGGTGGAAAGGCATGACGAAAGGTTCTATTTTCCATGCTCAGCAAATATAGAAAAGTTGAACTATCTATTTCACTTGTCCAATTTGATATGACATTTAAAGAGAAACGGTGAGCTGGTTTGATAGATGTAAAAATACTTATAAAAAGAAACAACATGATGATACTCAGTACATATAAACCACTTCTTTTATATAGTAGACCGAATTTGCTTATCTTTTTTTTCGAATGGATCATTGTTCCACCCTTTCTCTATTAAAATCATCTGTTACTAACTTCTATGATTTAATATGAAAAGGTAGAACCTTTATTTTTTAATAGAGTTTTACTTGAGACTTATCTTGTATAGGATGCTGCATTATGAACATCTACATTTTCATGAAGCGCAGCATTAATGCCTCTCGCTAATAGATCAGCCATGTCAATCATGAAACCATCAACCTCTTTAGGTGTGACCACCATGTTATGTCCAATCGGTGATAATACTTCAGTTAACAATGATCGTTTTTCATCCTCATTTAACATGCCAATCATGCCTAAAAATGTTTTTCTTTTCTCTTCATCGGGTAAATCATCATTAGATAATTTGCTTTTTCCAAAAACCATACCAGCAGGTATTAATGATTTTGACGGATTATCTTTCTCACGCCATTCTTTTCCTAAATGTTTTAATAAAAAGTCAATGGTATCACTGGCGATCGTAACCGCATCAACGACAGTTGGTACACCGATAGCGATCACCGGAACACCTAATGTTTTTTTACTTAGTTCTTTTCGTTTGTTTCCTACACCTGAACCAGGATGAATACCAGTATCCGATATTTGAATGGTCTCATTGATTCGCTCAATTGACCGGGAAGCTAGAGCATCAACGGCAATCACAAAATCTGGTTTAAACTGCTTAACAATACTAAAGATAATATCACTTGTTTCCATGCCCGTGATCCCCATTACGCCAGGGCTTATGGCGGCAACGGATCGATAGCCATCTCTGACAAATTCATCTTCTAACATGAATAAATGACTCGTTACGAGAATTTTTTCAATTGTCATTGGCCCAAGGGCATCTGGCGTCACTTGCCAATTTCCTAAGCCAACAATTAATCCCTTACCATCTTCGGGAACTTGATTTTTTTTCAATAGATGGATTAATTCTTTGGCTAATACACTTGCACCTTGGGTCTGTTTTTTTGTATCCTGTGTTTTTACGCCATCAGCATAAATGGTAACGTAAGAACCTGCTTTTTTACCAATAGCTTCAGCACCTTTTTCATCAATATCAACATGGGATATTTTGATCCCTTGCTCTTGCCGATCCTTTACATAAACACCGACAATTTCACTATCTTGTTTCGCTGATTGTTGTTCAACATACATGTCCTTAGCTTCTATGGCTAAATCGGTACGCACTTGATAAGGCTGCTCCATGCTATTTCTTCCTTTCTAAAATACGTATTATAATCATGTTGTCATGGTTATAGCCTATACAAATGATAAAAAATCATGTATTTATACATATATATGTTGTCAAACGACAAGCTGTTTGATAAAATACTACATGTTCAACTTTAAAAATTGAACGGTAAAATGAGGAGGTGGCTAACTATGGCAAATTTAAAATCAGCAATTAAACGGGTACGAGTTAATGAAGATAGACGCGTCCGTAATCAAGCTTATAAAACTGAAATGCGTTCTCAAATTAAAAAAGTAGAAGCACTTATTGAAGCAAACGATGTGGAAAATGCTACAAAAGCCTATCATGAAGCTGTTCAAAAAATTGATAAAACAGTTCAAAAAGGTGTAATCCATCGTAATAATGGCAATAGACAAAAAGCTCGTCTAGCCAAAAAACTACAGAAAATTAGTTAATCAAAAAACGGCCCTTTATAAGGACCGTTTTATTTTTTACATTTCTTTCTCATTTCCAAATATATCCACTTTGTGTAAACAAAAATCAATAACAACCTTTTATGAATAATTTTTCTTTAATGTAGCTCATCATGATCTATCTCGTTACTGGCGCAACATGGATGATATTGTATAATAACATTTCAATTGCCAAATCCGGATCCATTTCCCCACTTTTTACGGCTGCGTCCGTGTTTGTGAGCTGATTCATTATTTTCTGCAGATGATTATGGGTAAATAGTCGTTCTCTATTCAAAGCGATCTTGATGACATAAGGATGGGCACGAATTGATTTTTGCATTTGATATTGACTGTAGCCTTTTTCTTTTAATAATTTAACTTGATAGATCATGCGAAATTGATAAGCTAATAAGGCAATCATACTAATTGGTTCTTCTTGCATCTTTTTTAAGTCATGATAAACAGAAAAAGCTTTAGTAATATCCCGTTCAATGACCGCATCAACAAGTCTTAATGCAGAAGTTTCTGGGGTAGAAGATACGAGCTCTTCGGCTATTTCTCTAGTTACCACACCTTGTTCACCGACAAAAAGAGATAATTTTATCAACTCATTTTCGATCAAATGCAAATCATTTACAAATTCCGCTAACAAAATCTCCTCTGCATCTTTCTCAATGGAAATCTGTAAGCTCTTAGCCATATGTGAAATCCATTTATCAAGCTCATGTTCTTTTACAGGCTGACATTCAACAACTGTCGCATGCTTACTTAACTGTTTTGTTATTTTCTTTCGTTTATCCAATGTTTCGTAGGGTGCTTCAAGGACAAGGACAGAATAATCGACAGGATGTTTGATATATGTTTCTAAACGATCTACATGATGTTCAACGGGGATGTTTATTTGCTTAGTACTTAAAAATGTTGGGTTATGAGCAATTATCAATTTTTGCTCACCAAAAAATGGGTATGTTTCCGCATCAGCAATAACGTTATCAATTGGTGTTTCTTCTAAATCATATGTAGATAAATGGTCTTTATCATTATGAATCACATGTTTAACTAATGCATCGATTATTTGTTGGATAAAATAAGTTTCAGTTCCATATAATAAAATAACTTTAGGTATTTGTTGATTGCGAATTTGTTTTAACAATTCTAAATATGACACACTCGATCACTCCTATTGTATAAACATCGTAAAATGTTCCCAATTAAATAGCAAGCAAAAATAAGGAGGGAATAATAAGCTTTTCCCTCCAAAATCTATATAAACGTTTAAAATTCAGCCCTAGGAAACCAAATTTTAAACGAGAATAATGATTAATTATATTGTGACCCGTTTCGGTAATTGTATAGATGTAAACTCTTGCTATTTTTCTGAACCTTAATGTAGCTTTATTTTTCAAAATATTTTATACTATGATATAAGTAATTAGAGGGGGGAAGGCGATGAATAAATTTGAACAAGAAGTGCAATCGAAAAATAACGATGTCGTCGACTCAATAAAAGGGTTTACTTTTTCTTTTATCTTTTTCGTAGGAATTTTTGCGATCGGTGCCATCATTAGTTATTTAAACTAATCCAACAGAAAGAGACTGTCATCCAGTCTCTTTTTTATTTTCAATATAACTTATGGCAAGAACGTTGAAAATGTTCCTCCTGCTTCCTGAAAATGATAACGTATTGCTCCGCCCTCATCTGTACGGTAAATGGTAATACCATGATCATCCAAGGTATCAATTACTTCAGTTGCCGGATGGTTATAGGCATTATTAACCCCTACTGAAATTAAGGCAATTGTCGGATTTGTCATTGCAAGAAAATGAGGATCTGTTGAGGTTTGACTGCCATGGTGAGCCACTTTTAACACATCAACAGATAGGTGATAAGTACTGGCAATTTGCCTTTCAATCCTTTTACTAATATCTCCTGTAAATAACCATCCTAATCCCCCAATTTGGCTATAGAGAACAAGGGAATTATCATTTTCATTATTTTCGTTCTTCAGTGGACCAAGCACATAGAAGGAATGGCCGTTAATGAGCACTTCTTCCGCTGGCTCTATCCGGTTAATGTCCACTTGTTTTTCCACCAATAACTCAACTTCTAAATGATCCAACTCATAATACGGACTTATATAAAGGTCTTTAACCTTAAATTCCTCTAATATAAAAGCAAAACTTCCCATATGATCTAAATCCTTATGGGTTAAAAATACAGCATCAATTTGTTGAATACCTCGGGAATATAAATAAGGTTTAATAATTTGTTCGTAAACCCGATTTGTCGCCTCAAAATTAGTAAAGGAAAATTGTGCTCCAGCATCAATCATGATAACCCCTTTTCGATAGGGTAATTCAATAATAATGGCATCACCTTGATTAATATCAAGCATCGTAACGATACCAGTTGGTGAAAAATACGGTCGTAAACTAATGCTTAACAAAAGGGCAACAAGACAACAACCGTAAGCAAAACTTTGTCTTAGTTTGTTATTCTCGAGACATTTCATCATAAACAAGAAACATACATAGTAGATCATAGCATAAAGCAAGGAAAATTCACCAATCACGAATACATCATGAACTTGGTGATCTAACCAATTGATTAGGATTAACATATATTGATGTATATGGATAAAAAATTGATCCAACCATTGAAGGATTACAGCAGGTAGTGGTAATAAAAGGAGCAAGAAAAACAAAAAAGGTATGGCAAAAAGTGAAAAATAGGGCACGATAATCACATTTAATAGAATGGATAATGGTCGAAAGGTAGAAAAATAATGAAGTTGCAATGGTAAGATGATCATTTGGGCAATAAAACTAATATAAAACATTTGCCATAGGTAAGATTTCTCCCGTTGCAAAAGTTTTCTCGATAGGATCAAACCAAAGGTGACGATAAAGGAGAACTGGAAGCCAATTTGGTATATCATATATTTATCAGCCAGTAATAGAACAATAAACACAAGACTAAAAATATCAGTTACCGGTAATTTTTGCTGTGTTTTTTGATAGAGCAAAACTAGAAAAGTCATGCTCGTTGCCCGCCAAACAGACGGTTTACCGCCAGCTAAGATGGCATAAATCGGTAAGAGCATAATCATAAACCACTCGGTTCTTTCTCTCGTAAATACATTGAACTTGCTTAATATCAGATAGATTAAGCTGATGACTAGACCAACATGTAAACCAGAAATCGCTAATATATGGGCAATGCCCCACCGTTGGAATAAAGAAATCGTATTTTGATCGAGCTGATCATCATTACCAAATATTAATGCATTTAGCCAAGCACTTGTTTCATTACTTAACTTTGCTTTTGTATATTCAATGATATTTTCTCGAAGTTGAAAAAGGAATTGAAGTGGCAGAGAGCCTTGACAGTGGATATCTTCAAGGGATTGTAGAATTAATTGGTGACTAATTCCTTGGGTTAATAAGAAGTTGCGATAATCAAATTGTCCTGGATTTCGACCTTTTGGTGGAAGTTCAATCTCGCCTTTAACTTGGCAAACTGCTCCATATTTGAATGAGGTTACAGCTTCTTTACTTTCAGATATGCTATCGTTAAAAAAATAGCTGATTAATAATTTATCTTGATCGTGATTAATGAGGCTAATTTCTAAGCGTTCCTCTGTAATGAGTAATGGCCGGGATATCGTTCCGGTAAATTGATGATCTTCTGTAGAGATAGATGTTTGTTTTGCTAACTCTTTCGTAGGAAAATAAAAACTAAAAAATAAACTAAAGGATAAGGATACAATGAGCGGTAGTTTGCCTAGACGCTCATTGTAAAATAAATAACATAACCATAAAAATAAAATAAGCATAAATACATATTGATTGTTTATGACAGCAATACCAGCAATACCGATCGAACAAGCAACAACATACCAATACCCTTTCATGCCATGCTACCCCAAGTGATCGGTAAATAATGCACGTCCTTCTTTACTTAACTGTCTTATTTCCTCTTCACTGTAGCCAGCTTCATTTAGTTTATCTAATAGCTTGTCAATATAAGATAATTTATCCTGATCATTTTGCGTAAACAGCGTATGCTGTAAAGAAACTTTTTTCAGTTCTATCTTTGCCTCATTAAACAGTTGGATAGCAAAAGGATGGTTACGATAATCTGCTGCATAGTAAACTTTTTTGATCCCAGCTTGAATGATTTGTTTACAACATTGTAAACATGGAAAATGGGTGACATAAATTTCTGCATTTTCAGTTGGTACACCAAACTTCGCACATTGTAACAACGCATTGGCCTCAGCATGAACAGTCCTTACACAATGGCCATCAATCATATAACAACCTTCATCGATACAATGGACACTTCCTGATACACTGCCATTATATCCACCAGCAATAATACGTTTATCCCTGACGATTGTAGCACCGACCATTAATCTCTTACACGTACTTCTTAAAGCTAGTAAATGACTTTGCGCCATAAAATATTGATCCCAAGATATTCTTTCCATCATGATCCTCCTCAGTCGTTAAGGTATTTGAATGTCATCTTTCATGTTTTCTAGGGTTTTTTCACCAATTCCTGAAACATTTAATAAATCTTCTATCTGTTTAAAGTGACCATGTTCTTCCCGATATTGAATAATTGCCTGGGCTTTTGCTGGTCCTATGCCAGGTAATGATTCAATTTCTTCTTCGGTAGCAAAATTAATACGTACTTTCCCATCCCCGGATTGATTCCCAATGTTCATTGACGCTTCCCCAACTTTTGGAACAATAATTGTCATTTCGTCATATACCTTTTGTGCTAAATTAACCGGGAATTCATCGGCTTCGTCGGTAAAACCACCAGCTAATAAGATGACTTCGTGAATCCTTGCATCATGATCAACTTCATAAACCCCCGGTTGGTTCACCTCACCTTTGACATCGACTATAACGGTTGACGTTATTATATCTTGATTTAGCCCAAATGTTAATTCATCAACATTATTTTCAGCAGGTAATGAATGATTCAGATGATTCATTTGAGGGCGACTAAATAGCATAAAAACAACGATTATCCCGAGTACAAAGATAATCATGCCATATTTCTTAATAAGGTCTAGCAACATAGGAATCACATCCAATGAGGGGGTATAATCACGTAAAAGAAAGTATTGCAGAGGAAATGGAAGTAGTTTTAAGCGAGGTTATTATATGATTCGACATAAATAGAAAAAAACCTTCAAAATTGCAAATGATCGAGAAAATGGTTTTTTCCCGATCATTTTACTGCCAAAAAGAAAATTCTCTCAGCATTTTCTATGGAATTTTCATTTTTCAAGGAAAAGTCTTGATAAATAGAGATGTGCTGAAAACCTGTTTCTTGTAACACCTGTTCATAATATGCCACTTCATATGTTCGCTGGGTATGAAATTCATCGAAGCGAAGATAGTGATCGTCAATCATTTTAAAAAATGTTAATTGATGATGCATTTCGCCTCTAACTTCCCCTGGCAAACACTCCCAAATATAAGCGCCATCATCTGTTACATCAGCAAATGTATTGTTCACTAACGTATTTTCTACATGATGTAAAGAATGAACATCAAAAATAAATAGTCCTTCCTCAGCTAGACTATTGTAAATCCGGTTAAAAGCTTCTTGAATATCTTCTTCGGCCGTAATATAATTGATCACATCACAATAACTGATAGCTAAATCAATGTTTGAAAAGCCAGCTAATTCTCGTAAATCTTGATATAACCAATTTACATGAACACCTAATTGAAAGGCCTTTTGTTCAGCAAATGATAGCATGTCTAAAGAATTATCAATTCCATACATTTGATAGCCTTGTTTTGCTAATCGCAAAGTAATTTCCCCTGTACCACAACCGAGGTCAAGTATCCGATCAACTTGTTTTCCATGTTTGTTTAAAGCATCTATCGTAAACTGTACCCACTGATCATAGGGTGCATGTTTCATAAAGTCATCATAAACATATGCCATATGTTGATATGTCATAGATTAACCTTCCTGACTCATTTGTAATGGAACACGGGCAGCATCGCCCCATAAACGCTCTAAATTATAAAATTTCCGCTCTTCTTCATGAAAAATATGACATAAGACATATCCCGTATCAATAACAATCCAACGTGCTTGTTCATATCCTTCCATATATTTCACAGGAAACCCTTCTTTTTCAATGGCATCTTTTACCCCAGTGGCAATGGCTTGGGTTTGCCTTTCATTACTTGCATGACAAATTAAAAAATAATCGGCTATTAATGATACTTCTTGCATATTCAATAATATAATATCTTCAGCTTGTTTATCATCACATGCTTTGACAATACTATCAATGAGTTTTTTCATTTCGTTATTTTCCACTCATAAACCTCCATTTATGATATTCACTATATATTTTAACTACATAGCTAATGATATTCTGATAATTTACGTTAATTTATCGACTAAATCATTATAAGCATAAAATGTATCAGGATAAATTTTAGCTTGTTGTCGAGTTAAATGCTGGATCGTATTTCGTGTTGCCAAATATGCTGCATACCTTAAATCTTTCCCTGCAGCCTGTCTCACTTCATCAATTCCAGGAAACTGTCTTCCTGGTTCAATATAATCAGCAACAAAAATAATCATTTCTAATTGGGACATATGTGCCCGACCAGTAGTATGAAAGCGAATCGCATGAAGGATCTCACTATCAGTTATTCCGAGATCTCGTTCAACAATGATCGCACCAACCGGACCGTGCCATAACTCATGATGGTACTGTAATAAATCTTTTGGTAAAGGACTTTGTAAAATCACTCTCTTCATCTCAGCTAACGGGCGATTTTTAGCCACATCATGAAAAATAGCTGCTAATTCCGCTTGATAAGGATCGCTTCCATATACTTTAGCTAATCTTACAGCTTCTTCTGCTACTCTCAATGTATGTTTAAAACGCTCCTCTGGTAATTGCATTTGCACAAATTGAATCGCTTCTTCAACCTTCATATAATCGATGCTCCTTAATATATCGATATACTTGTTCAGGAATCAAATATTTAGCTGATTCGCCTTTTTGAAGTCGTTCCCTTAACATCGATGAAGAAATGTTAATCATAGGAATCTCAACCGGCACGACCGGATATGATGATTCAATAGAATAACCCTCACGTCCAACACCTACAAAGGTAACAAGCTCGATCAGTTCATCAATTTTATACCAATTTGGCAAATATTCAACCATATCGGCGCCGATAATGAAATAAAATTTTGTCTGAGGATTTTGTTCGGTAAGTATTTTCATTGTATGAATAGTATATGATTTTTCTTGTCGCTGTATTTCGATTGGATTGACTTTGAATGAGCGATTGTCTTCTATCGCTAATGATAACATGTTCAACCGTGTTTTTGCATCGATTGTTGCTTTAGCTTTATGTGGTGGTTCATAAGACGGGATAAACCAGATTTCTTCCAAAGCAAGCGCTCGCCTCACTTCTTCAGCAATGATTAAGTGTCCAATGTGCGGTGGATCGAATGTACCACCTAAAATGCCTACTTTTTTCATGGCAACACGATTTGTTTATGTTCTTTAGACTCTTTATATAACACAATATGACTACCAATGATTTGGACGAGCTCTGCTTTTGTCTCAGCGACAATTTTCTCAGCGATAGTATACTTATCTTCAGCACAGTTTTGTAACACGTTAATTTTTAATAATTCCCGTTTCTCAAGGGCATCAATAATTTGGGCAACCATATTTTCATTGATCCCGAATTTACCTACTTGAAAGATTGGTTTTATTTTGTTTGCCTGTGCCCGGAGAAATCGTTTTTGTTTACCGGTTAACATGCTCTTTCATCCTTTCAATTTAAGTTCTAGATCTTGCACCATATCAGCTACATCAATTTTTTTCCCAGTCCATATTTCAAAAGCATATTGGGCTTGATAAAGTAACATCGTATGGCCATAATGAATCTTCGCCCCTAAACCTTTAGCTTGTTGTAAAAATTTCGTTTCAATCGGTTGATAAACAATGTCACTCACGATGACCCCCTCTTTAAGTTGCTGTATCGGTATAATCGTTTCATCAACATGAGGATTCATCCCGACTGAAGTAGTTTGTATGATGAGATCGTAAGTGGCTAATTGTTGTTCTGCCTCAGCTAAGGATAAAATATTCGTCTCAATATCGTCCTTTTTCAATTTCGCAATCTCAGTTGCACTAGCAATTGTCCGATTGGCTAAATCAATATGAGCAAAACCAGCAGACATCAGTGCATAGTAAAGGCCTCTTGCCGCACCACCGGCACCTAACAATAACACCTTCTGATCATGGATATGTTCAGAAAACAATTCCGGATAATCATGTCTTAAAGCCCTTATATAGCCACTTCCATCTGTATTATAGCCAATCCACTTACCATCACGGAGCAAAACAGTGTTCACTGCCCCAATTACCTTCGCTTCTTCATCAATATCATCTAAATAATCAATGATCTTTTGTTTATAGGGAATCGTCACGTTAAAGCCTTGGACATTTTGTTCTTTTAATTTAGTTAATGCAGCTGAAAATGACTGTTCTGGATGAATTTCAAAAATGTCATATCCCCCTGATAAATTAGCACTGTTAAGAAAAGTTTGATGAATCCATGGTGATAATGAATGGGTAATTGGATAACCAATTAAACCTAACCGGTACATAATATTCATCCTCCTATGTTAATGATTGACGAATCGATACCGCAACCGTTTGGGGACTATGAACATTGACGGTCACATCCCCTTCTTTCACCGTCACCCAACCAAGACCTGGAAAAACAATATCCGTACTCTGCTTAGGTAACTTAAAAGCCTGTTCAGTAAATGCTGGTAAGTTAGCCATTGTTCCTTTATTTGGTGGTGATAGAAGATTACCAAGTTGTCGCTCATAAAGTTTATCCGCATTGGCTAGTTTTGTTCGATGAATTGGTAATTGATTAGAAAAATAGCAGACAAAGGATCTTTTTTCACCTTTGACAAAATCTAAGCGAGCCAGGCCGCCAAAAAATAATGTTTGTTGTTCGTTTAATTGATAAACACGCGCTTTGATTTCTTTCGTTGGTGTAATAAGCTTTAGATCATGTTCGGATACGTAATGAACCATCTGTTGATCATTAACAATACCTGGAGTGTCAATGAGAAAGGTTGTGTCATCTAAAGGTATTTTGATCATGCCAAGGGTTGTTCCAGGAAAGTAGGAAGTCGTAATCACGTTTTCAAGACCTGACGTTCGTTTAATTAACTGATTAATAAAAGTAGATTTACCTACATTCGTTACCCCGACAATATAAACATCATCGTCTTGACGATAAATGGCTAACTGATTAGCTAACTCATCTATCCCATAGCCTTTTATCGATGAAATTAAGAATACATCTAATGGTTTAATACCAAGGTCATTCGCTGCCGAACGAATCCACTGTTTAAGCTTTCTTTGATTCGTTGATTTCGGCAATAAATCGACTTTGTTTCCGACTAAAATAATCGGTTTATCACCAACGATTCTTGGAAGACTAGACAGTAAACTTCCCTGTATATCAAAGACATCTATAATGTGAACAACTATTCCACTTGCTTGCTGAATACTACTTACCATATTTAAGAAATCATCGGCTGTTAAATCTACTTCTGCTGTTTCGTTATAATGCTTCAATCGAAAACATCTTTGACAAAGTATATCTTCTCTGTCTAAGGAGGAAGCAGGTACATAGCCAGGTTTGTCTTTATCTGTAGTTTGTAAGGTTGCTCCACAACCAAAACAGATTGAATGATCAGTTTGCAACGTTAATCCTCCTTGTTTAATTTCCCTTTTTTATCAAAGTAATTTAATATTCTCCGTTCAATAAATCGATTTAATTTAGTAATTTTGGCATCGGTTTCGACGATCGGTTTCACTAAAATGGTGTAGAAACCACCTAGATTTCCGCCAAGTATATCCGTTAATAACTGATCGCCTATCACTGCAATTTGTTTTTTCTCTAAATTAAATTGTTGTTGAGCTTGTGAAAATGACCGCAGTAATGGTTTACGTGCCCGATATACATACGGAACATTTAAAGGTTTAGAAAAAGTCGAAACCCGTTGTTTATTATTATTTGATAAAATCATCACCTTAATCTTATGTTTAGCCATTTGTTTAAACCAGTTGATCACTTCTTCAGTGGCATTTTCGTTATCCCAAGCAACAAGGGTATTGTCTAAATCGGTAATGACCCCTTGGATACCTTTTTCGACTAAGGTTTTCGGTTTGATATCAAAGATACTTTTTACGTGTTGATTAGGTAAAAATAAATTTAACAATGGTACACCTCATTATATAATAAATCGTAATTTGCGATGTTATGTTCTAGCTTTATCTATTATAAATGATAAATCATTTTTTTCCATTTTTTCACGAGGGACAAAGAAATTTTTTTAAAAAGTGTTCGACAAATACCAACAAGGATTTTGTTGTGGATAACGTTATTAACAATATCCACCCTAATCCAACAATGTTTTCGGCCTGTTTTTCTGCAATATTCACACTTTATCAACAGGTGGATGTAGATAAAGTCTATCTTGTTCTACTAAATGAATCATGGTAAATTAATATATAATAATTTCTGTAAAAATAATTTCTTAGGAGGGCTCTATTTATGGAACATTTGTCTGATGAATTATTGTTAGAATCTTATCATAAAGCAAATGAATTAAAGTTAAGCCCTGATTTTCTAGCGCTCATTATGGATGAAATTCATAGAAGACGACTATCAAATGAGATAAAGCAAGGTAACCTTGATAAATAAACTTCAACGATAATCCATATGAACTCTTATCAAAACCATTGGATAAGGGTTTTTTATTTGTTCACATATTACTTTTTTTACCGATGGACTTTGAGAACCGTATCATTGAGTGAAAAACGATAAAAAAATGGTTTCATCATAGTGATAGAAACCATTTTTTAAGCCTATCTTATTTTAAATTATACAAAGAGGATAATGATAAAGTAAATGACCATGACCACTAAACCAATTGGAAACGCAAATTTTGCATAGTCTAAACTAGAAATTTTTAACTTTCCAGCGGCAATAATATTTGGTATATTACCAGGAATGAGCATTCCTCCACTAATAATTAATCCAAGTAATATATCCCGAACGGTTGTCACACCCATTTCTGGACTGATTTCAGCAGCGGCAAGGGTAGCATTATCAAGTACTGCAGATATCATATTAATCCAGTACAATACTAATGGATTAAGATCTAACAAAAATCTTTCAATAAATGGTTGGAAACCGGCCCCAAGAAAAGTTAACGCCATAACAAACAAATAAATTTTCAAGCTTCGAATAATAATTTCTCCATACGATTCGGTTTCTGTCGCACTTATACCTTGATTGTCAGTAGCTATGTTTTCAGTTTTTCTTCCTCTAACAATGAAAGCAGCAAAAACTCCAAAAGCAATAACACCTGGAATGACATAAATACCTACTAAATCCAACAAGTAAAAAAAGCTTTCATTTAATTTACTTACTACAATCGTAGATAATGGCTCACCAAGCGGGGTCAGTGCAGCACCCATTCCGATCGCATAACAAGCAATAATCACTAAGCGAATTTCTGTTTTGCGGTCAAGTTTTAATACACTTAACACGGACACGAGTATTATCGCCGCAATAATCGCTGTAATCACACTTGATATCAGTCCTAGCACGATCACAAATAACGCAATAAAGAGTGGAAAAGGCATGGCTCGACTAACAGTTAATACGCCTCTTTCAAATGAGCTTTGGAACCATTTAAATAACAAGCCGGCTACTAAAACGGCTATCGTAATACCTATTGGCTCTCGTAAAGCTTCAACAATCAATTCTGTACTAAGTACTTGACTAACGAGAACAGATGCAACTCCCATTATGAATAAAAATACTTCTAAATTTCGTCCGATTGGCTTGGTAAATGGCAAAAACAGTACAAGCAGTAGGATGATAATTAATCCTGCGATCATATTTAGTAAACTCCTTCCACGTTATGTAGCTAATTCATTTTCAACATAATATTATTATTCTATTCTCTTCAAATGTTATTCCTTCCCTACTTTAATTCAATAATAACAACCCTCCTTAAAAACAACAAAAGGAGCCTGTGATAAATGGGCATAAGTATCCCCCTATGACAGACTCCACCAAAAATGCATTTATGATTGACTCATTGAGTTGCTAATTGGATTGTATCATAACGTATTAATTATTTCATTCATTTTCCATACAAATTTAGTGTTTTATTATAACAGGTGCTACTCATCCCATCCTAGAATTGACGAAACCCGACAAATCTAAAATTCATATCTAGGACAGACACAATTGTCAGCTGACCAACATAAGGATGATATATAGGCTAACGCCTAAGCATTTGAGGAGGTGTATTTGGTTGTCGGGAATCATCAGTGCGCTAGCTGTACTTATTAAAGAAGCATTATTTTTTGTTTCTTATGTGAAAAACCAAGCTTTTCCACAACCTCTTTCAGCAGAGGACGAATTAAAGTACATTAATCAGATGCAAAATGGGAGTCAAACAGCACGAAACAAATTAATTGAACATAATTTAAGATTGGTAGCCCATATTGTAAAAAAATTCGACAATACCGGTGAAGATATGGAAGATTTAATTTCAATTGGCACGATCGGTTTAATTAAAGGGATAGAAAGTTTTAAAGTAGGCAAAGGTACAAAATTAGCTACCTACGCTGCTAGGTGTATTGAAAATGAAATTCTTATGCATTTAAGAGCTTTAAAAAAGGTGAATAAGGATGTGTCTTTACATGACCCGATCGGTCAAGATAAGGAAGGAAATGAAATTAGTTTAATTGATATTTTAGAAGCTGAAAATGAAAATATTATTGATTACATCCAATTAAATATGGAAATTGAAAAAATGCAAGATTATTTTTCTGTTTTGGATAATCGTGAAAAAGAAGTGATTATTTATCGCTATGGTTTAAATGATCAACAAGAGATGACCCAGCGTGAGATAGCTAAGCGATTAGATATTTCACGAAGTTATGTATCCCGGATTGAAAAAAGAGCATTAATGAAGGTATTTCGTGAATATTATCGTAAAGAACACGGAGGACAAAACATAAATTAATTTTACTCATCACTTAATAGGAGTGACAAAAAGATGGTTTCAGCTATAATTGCTTCAAACCATCTTTTTAATTTTTTATCTTGATGATGGTAACTTTTCAATCATGTTAATAATCATTGTCGCTGCGTTCTTAGCTGCTACTGTTAAAAATTCATCAAATGTTTGGGATGATTCTTTACCCGCAATATCAGACAGAGCACGAATGACGACAAATGGCTTATCATATTGATGACAAACTTGGGCGATCGCTCCTGCTTCCATTTCCGCTGCTAACATCGTAGGAAATAGTTTACGAACGGCAGCCACTTTCTCAGGATCATGCATAAAGGTATCGCCAGTCGCAATGATACCCGTTTCTGTATGTATATTCAGTGATTCTATCACTGTTTCTGCAAGTTCTATTAAATGTTTATCTGCTTGAAACATAGTTGGCAAACCAGGAACTTGTCCATAATCATAGCCAAAGGCTGTCACATCAACATCATGTTGCACGACTTCACTTGAGATAATCACATCACCAACATTTAGGGATGGTGAAAATCCACCGGCTGATCCCGTATTGATCACATAATCAGGTGAAAATTGCTCATGCATGATCGTTGTCGCCATCGCTGCGTTGACTTTGCCAATCCCTGATTTTAATAGAACTACATCTTGTTGTGCTAATTCCCCTTCAATAAAAAGGGTGTTCGCAATCGTGGTTTCCCGTTTATTTGTCATTTGTTGGCGTAATAAAGCAATTTCTTCATCCATTGCACCAATAATACCAATTTTCATATCCGATCACCTGCTTTTACTCTCGTTGTGGTAGTTCTTTTAATCGCTCTACTTTAGTTGGTTGCCATCCTTCATTCGTTATCCAACTTAAATAGACACGATAAATTTCTTGCTGATCTCGTGTTGATACTGTACCAATTACTTTTTGCTCACCATTATTCCCTATCCGCCATGTGATCATATCATCAAGTCCCGTAGCATAACGGATAGCTTGTTCCATTTCTAACCAGTCTTGCGTTTCTTTTTTAAACTGGGTCACATGGGGTTCTTCTTGCACGGTACCAATCGGTTCCCAATTACCAGTATACGCCTCGATTACAAGATCGTCATTCGTTTCTACTTGAGTAACCACGGGCTCTTCAAGTGGCTGATTCTCTTGTTCATCACTTGTCACATCATGTTGCTGTCCATTGGCTAATCCTTCGGGGTCGTTATCCGGTATGTGAGGTTCATTCTCATGGACTTCCAAGTCTTGATCATGGGTTTGATTGTCTTCATCATTTTCAATATCTACTTGATTTGTATCGTTTTCATCATTTACCGCTTGTATACTCGGATCTTGATCCGCATCATTGTTATTCACTGTCTGTGGTTCATTGGAATGCTTTAGCACCGTAATGAGGATAAATAACACAACAAGAATACTACCAAGTGACATGAGGAATATAATAGCCCGATTATTTTTTCGCCTTTTCGCCAATTTATGTACCCGAGAATATGGGTGATAATCACTCATATGATTCCTACCTCCCTTGCTCACGAACATATATAAACATATGAATGAGACCTATTAATATGAATACATAATCTTAGCAAGGTAAATATTCAACCCTTCAGTAATAAAAAAAGCAGGAGCTAACTGTCCTGCCTTTATTAGCTTACATCAACGATCTTAACTTCTATACTTCCACCAGGAGTTGGAACAGAAACTTCATCACCTTTTTTATGGCCTAATAAACTTTTTGCCATTGGCGAGTCATTAGATATTTTTCCTTCAAATGGGTCAGCTTCTGCACTACCAACAATTTGATACGTTTCTTCCTCACCATCAGGTAATTCAATAAAGGTGACTGACTTACCTAAGGAAACCGTATCGGTATTTTCCTCATCATCTTCTATAATAACAGCATTTCGTATCATCTTTTCTACTTGAGCAATTCTTGTTTCTACGAATGCCTGTTCTTCTTTAGCAGAATCATACTCTGAGTTTTCGGATAAATCTCCGAAATCACGAGCGATTTTAATCCTCTCAACAACTTCTTGACGTCTTATCGTTTTTAAGTAATGCAATTCTTCCTCTAACTTTTCTTTCCCCTCTTGCGTCATGTAATAGCTTTTTTCTAATGGCATTTATACCACTCCTTTTTTCTCTACAATCAATAAAAAATGTAAAAAAATTGGACTGAAAACAATGGTTAAAAATTGTTTCAGTCTAAAGCGCTTTCATCCTATTATTTATGCATAATTATTGAAAAAATGCAAATGAATCAAAATGTACTAGCTAATACTATGCCAGATTTTAAATTATTTATCAATAGTTATTTATCCATTTACAAAGTATGCCCTATTTTGTGACTAATTGCAAGCCCATCTCCTATAGGTAAAATACTAGTTCGGTAATCAGGATGGGCAAGCAGCCATTGATTGAAGCGATTAATTTTGTTTGCAATTTTCACATAGCGCTTATTCTCATTATCGGGATTTGCTACGTAACCTTTAAACAACACATTATCGGTTACGATGACGCCCTCTTCCCTGACAAGGGGATGCGAGCGTTCAAAAAAGGTTTGATACTGGGCTTTTGCAGCATCAATAAACACAAAATCAAATCTAGCACCCGTTTTTTCTAATGATTCTAAAATATCCCGTCCATCCCCATGGATTACCTTAATTTTTGCACCTGGTTGATATTTCTCAATATTAGCCTTAGCTTCCTCATAACGAACCGAATCACGTTCAATTGTCATAATTTCCGCCTTCGGATAGGCTTCATACATCCGTAATGCAGAATAACCAATCGCTGTGCCTATTTCTAAAATATGATCAGGCTTTATCATTTGAAGCAAGTTCGCAAGATAATTCATACTTAACCGGTCGATAATTGGGACTTGATATTGTTTTGCATATTTTTCCATTTCCGTAACCCATGGTTGGGAGGGTGGTAATAAATCCAGTAAATATTGTTCTAGCTGCTTGTCCATTTAATCACCTAGTTAGCGTTATTGTCACTTCGATATTCGTCCCGCAAGCGAAGATGTTCATCATGTGTTTTGGAATAATGAATATTCCCATCAAAATCATGTAAGAAATATAAATAATCTGATTCGATTGGATCAACGACTGCGGCTAATGCATTTTCAGCAAAATTAGAAATTGGTCCAATTGGTAAATCATATACTTTATATGTGTTATAAGGAGAATCAATTTCTAAATCGCTATATAATACACGATCTTTATGTTCACCTAATGCATAAAGAACAGTTGGATCAGTCTGTAACATCATGCCTTCCTCAAGGCGGTTATAAAATACGCCAGCGATTTTCTTCCGTTCCTCTTCTGAACGGGCTTCATTTTCTAGCAATGATGCGAAGGTAAAAGCTTCGTGAACAGTAAAATTCTTTTCCCTAATACCATCAAGATAATTAGCTAAGACTGATACTGATTTATCTAACATACTTTCAACAATTTCTTCGACTGTTGGATTTTCGTCATAAAAACTATAAGTCGCTGCAAATAAGTAACCTTCTAAAGGTGTTCTTATATCCGGATCTAAGATCACATCAGATAGTAATACCGGATACTTTTCAATTAATTGTTGAATATAGTTAACATCATTTACTTTGGCTAAAAAGTCTTCCTTCGTAATTGGCAAGGCCTCTGCATATATTTCAGCCATTTGTTCAATTGTTTTTCCTTCAGGTATCGTCACTGTATAAATTGGTTCAGCAATCATCCTACCGCTTTGAAGCGTTGTAATAATTTCATCTAGCGTAAAAGCCTTTGTTAACGTATATTCGCCTGCTTGAAAGTCAGAAACATTTTTTAATTTTATATAAAATCGAAAAACCCGGGAATCTTTGATGACACCATTTTCTTCCAAAATATTTGCAATCGTCGTACTAGAGGAACCTAATGGTATCTCAATATGAATTTCTTCATGGTTCTCAGGATCTACTGGTTCTAACGCGGACTTAATATATTTATAACCCGAGACGCCAGCTACAGTCATGACGATAAGCAATGCTAATATGACAATTGAAACAACCCTACGAACGATTCGAGCTTCTTCGCCTCGTTTATGTAAATTTTTTTTAAATGAATTGCGTAGTTTCCCCTTACTCATACAATAATCATCCTTTCGTCCGCTATATTATACTAAAAAACGAAAAGATATGCTATTTAATATTCAACTCTTATAACCTAAAAAAAGAAAGTAACGAAGAGCAAAAGATGGACAAACATTTGCTATTCCTTCATCATTTGACAATGATTTTCGAATGAGCATTCTTGATCGACAAAAGTGTATCCCTATTTTCTTGAGTAAGTAATAGCATATACAAAAAATGAACGATCGGAAAGCTAGTTTTCCTAGCTTCCGATCGTCTGCTACTCAATGATTTCTTCGTCTGTCAGTGTTTGTAACACTTCTTCTACCATATCCCATTCCTCATCTGATTCAATTGGGAAGAGAGCTAGGTCATTTTCATCTTGATCATTGATTTCGTATCGAAAGGCATATACTTCAACTTCATCGTCCTCTTTTTGTTCAACAGGGATTACAGCTAAGTATGATTTTTTCGTGTCATCTACATTAAATGTTGCCAATACTTCAAATAAATGTTCTTCACCATTTTCATCGGGAATAATGATCCGTTCTTTTGCTTCTAGCGCCAATCAGTCCACTCCTCTACTTTGTTGGTCTAAATACCCTTGTAAAATCATTACAGCCGCCACCATATCAATTACTTTTTTTCGCTTTTTTCGACTCATATCTGCTTCAAGTAACGTACGTTCTGCAGCTTTTGTTGTTAACCTTTCGTCCCACAAAACAGTTGGAATTTGAAATGTTGTTTCGATATGGGTAGCGAAGGCTTGGGATACCTTGCCGCGATCACCAATTGTTCCATTCATGTGCTTAGGGAGCCCAATAACAGCTTTCCCGATTTCATGTTCTTCTATAATCTCTTTTAATGGTTTATTGGCTGAATGAAAGTCATTTTCATCCCATATAATTGTTGTTAGTCCTTGGGCTGTCCACCCGAAAGCATCACTAATTGCTACACCTATTGTTTTTTCACCTACATCTAAGCCAATTATTCGCATTGTCTATTTCCTTTGGTTGTTTAAATAAAATTTTACTAATTCTTCGATGAGTTCATCGCGTTCAATTCTACGGATAAGATTCCTAGCATCTTTGTAACGTGGGATATATGCAGGGTCACCAGAAAGTAAGTAACCTACTATTTGATTGTTTGGATTATAGCCTTTTTCTTTTAAGGCATCATAAACAGTAAACAAAATCTCTTTAATCTCTTGATCATCAGGTTCTTCCGAAAAATTGAACTTCATTGTCTTATCAATAGAGTTCATGGTGACACCTCTTTCCATAATTTAACTCTATTCTATCATGTTTATATTACTAATTATATCCTAAATGTACAATAAATGATAAAAAATCATTTATTCAATTGATCTGCTACGTATTCTTTCGTATAAGCAAGAGCTTGTTTAATCTTAGCAGGATCTTTACCGCCGGCTTGAGCCATATCTGGACGACCGCCACCGCCACCACCACAAATCGTAGCTGCTTCTTTAATCAGTTTACCTGCATGAAACCCTTGATCCATTAAATCTTTAGTTACCCCGGCAGCTAACAATACTTTCCCATTGTTTTCAGCTGCTAATAAAATGACACCTGAATCAAGTTTCTGTTTGAATTCATCTACCATATTACGCAATTGGTTCATATCAATCGCAGATACCTGTTCTGCAACAATATTAATACCTTCGACCTTGTCAACTTGATTTAAAATAGACGATGTTTCGAAATGAGCCATTTTTGCACTGAGAGATTGATTCGCCTTTTCCAAATCTGATATTTCAGCAAATAATCTTTCAATCCGGTCAATAACATCCTCTTCATTCGTCTTGAGTAATTGGGCTGATTTGGTTAATAGTTCCATCTTTTCATTGAGGAATTGATAAGCCCCTTTACTTGTTACAGCTTCTATTCGTCTTACTCCAGCCCCAATTCCTGATTCACCGATGATTTTAAACAGTCCAATTTCAGAAGTGTTGTTTACGTGACACCCACCACATAATTCGATACTATAATCATCGATTTGGACAACTCTGACGATATCCCCATATTTTTCGCCGAACAACGCCATTGCACCCATTTGTTTGGCATCATCAATTGGCATATAGTCAATCAATATAGGCAATTGTTGCCAAATTTTTTCATTAACTGTTTGTTCGATTTCCTTCAGTTGTTCGTCAGTAACAGCTTCAAAATGGTTAAAGTCAAAACGTAGGTGGGTATTGGTTACTAAGGAACCAGCTTGTGTTACATGAGAACCAAGAATATCTTGTAATGCTTTATGCAATAGATGGGTTGCTGTGTGATTTTTAATAATACCGCTACGTTTTTCATCATCGACCATAGCAGTTATTTCGTCTTCAATGGATAATGTGCCTTTTTCAATGACAATATGATGGATATGTTGGCCATTTGGCCCAGTTTGCACATCTTTCACCTTGGCAATTAATTGTTCATTTATTAACCAGCCTTGATCAGCTACTTGACCACCGCTTTCTGCATAGAAAGGTGTTTCCGCAAGAATCGCATATACTTCGCTGGGTGCGCTAATTTCCTCGACGAATTGATCATCTTTAATCAGGTTAACGACGTTGGTTTTCACTGATAATTGATGATAGCCGACAAATTCCGATGAAGTGTCTAGGGATGCTAACAACTGACCTTGAACATTCATAGAATCTACATGTTCTCGGGCACTACGAGCACGCTCCCGCTGTTTTTCCATTTCTTGATAAAATCCTTCTTCATCGATTCCTAATCCATGGTCAGCTGCATACTCTTCTGTTAATTCTTTCGGAAAACCGTACGTATCATATAACTTAAATACTTGTTCCCCAGGTATGACTGTGTTGTTTTGTTCTTTTTGTTCAGTTATGACCGATGATAATAAAGTTAATCCTTCTTGTAAGGTCTCATGGAATCTATCTTCCTCTAATTTAATGATTCGTTGAATATCATCTTTTTGTTTGAGCACTTCAGGATAGCCTTGTTGCATAATCTCACCAACAACTTCGACGAGTTCATGCATAAACGGCTTTTCAATACCTATTTGCTTAGCAAATCTAACCGCTCTACGTAGCAACCGTCTGAGGACATAACCGCGACCCTCATTTGAAGGCAGTGCCCCATCGCCAATCGCAAAGACAACAGTACGAATATGATCGGCAATGACTTTAAAGGCAATATCTTTTTCTTGATCATCACCATACTTAACATTGGCTAATTGTTCAATTTTCTTGATAATTGGCATAAACAAATCCGTCTCAAAGTTTGTTGGTACACCTTGAATAATTGATGTGATCCGTTCTAACCCCATGCCCGTATCAATGTTTTTATTCGGTAACGGCGTATACGTATCATCAGGATTATGGTTAAACTGTGAAAAAACTAAATTCCATATTTCTAAATAGCGATTATTTTCTCCACCTGGATATAACTCTGGATCATTTGGATCATTTCCATAGGCTTCACCACGATCATAAAATATCTCCGTATTTGGTCCACTCGGTCCAACACCTATATCCCAGAAGTTTTCTTCTAAACGAATAATTCTTTCTTGTGGAATTTGGATATCATGTAACCAAATATCATAGGCCTCATCATCTTCAGGATGAACAGTGACAAACAGCAAGTCTTTATCTAACGCAAGCCATTTTTCACTCGTTAGGAATTCCCAAGCCCATTCAATGGCTTCTTTTTTAAAATAATCACCAATTGAAAAGTTACCTAACATTTCAAAGAAAGTATGATGTCGTGGTGTAAAACCAACATTTTCAATATCGTTTGTCCGAATTGACTTTTGTACATTCACAATCCGGGGATTTTCCGGAACTAAGGTACCATCAAAATACTTTTTTAGAGTAGCCACGCCACTATTAATCCATAATAAAGTTGGATCATCTTTTGGTACAAGGGATGCACTCGGTTCTACTTGGTGACCTTTCTCCTTAAAAAAGTCTAAAAACATCTGACGAATTTCTGATGAAGTCAGTTTTTTCATCTAATAATCCTCCTCCAAATCATGTTTTTCATATCCTATCCTTTTATCAGTTTGTAAAATAAATAATTACAGGTAAAATAAAAAATCTCCTCTCTGCTATAAATGCAGGGACGAGATATTCCGCGGTACCACCCTATTTATGACATCATGTCATCACTTCATTGAATATAACGGTTTCTACCGACGGGGATTAGCCGTACTCAGGTTTAGCTTTCCATGACCCTTTATTTAGGATTTTTTCCAGCCTATGAAAATCCCTCTCTTTAAATAGTAGTCATGTACTCTGAACCTTCATCGTGATCATTGTATGTATTTAACATTTATAGTATAAGGAACTCAACGAATAAAGTCAATTTACGCGTAATTCTATGACATAAATAACAATTTCTTTCATGATCGTTAAAATAGGGACAG
>CALAMD010000112.1 GCA_937925695.1 uncultured Bacillaceae bacterium
AATCATATGCCTACGATTGGACTGGCGAAAGCATTTACCCATGTCCCTGTATCAAAGCAAACGACAACTGCTAAAAAACGAATGGGTTTTAAGACCTAATTTGATCTTTTATACCTTTGTTAACCATGGCACGAATTTCAAGCATCCCAACGGGGAATGATTTAAAAGGGCTCATAAGACGACAATAAACTTATTGAGGGCATTTGTTGACAAATCTTTCAAAAATTATGTTAAGTTTTCCCACTGTTATCTCTTATTTTATAGTATAATACTTCATAATTATTAGAAAATGAGACGGGGGCATGCACCATGGTACAAGAAACCATTCGCATTGAATATGCAAAAACTAAAAAGAATAAACCAACGACGGAAAATCTGGCATTTGGCACCGTGTTTACGGATCATATGTTTCTAATGGATTATACAGTTGAAAAGGGCTGGTTTAATCCAAGAATTGTACCATATCAGCCAATTACATTAGATCCGGCTGCCGTTGTTTTTCATTATGGACAGATGGTGTTCGAGGGCTTAAAAGCCTATTATGGTCAAAACGGTTCAATTAGGTTATTTCGTCCTGAACAAAATATGCACAGATTAAATCAATCAAATGATCGGCTTTGTATTCCCCAAATAGATGAGGCGTTTTTGCTTCAAGCATTGAAAAAATTAATTAAAATCGATCAAGATTGGATTCCAAGGGCTGAAGGAACATCATTATATATTCGTCCCTTTATTATTGCGACTGAACCAACATTAAATGTAACTTCTTCACGTAACTTTCAGTTGATGATCATTTTGTCACCAGTTGGTTCCTATTATAAAGAAGGAATCCATCCAATAAAAATACTTGTCGAAAACCATTATGTCCGGGCTGTAGTAGGTGGGACAGGGATGGCTAAAACGGCTGGGAATTATGCTGCCAGTTTAAAAGCCCAAGAAGAAGCAGAAAAAATGGGTTATGCACAAGTCTTATGGCTCGATGCGATTGAGAAAAGGTACATTGAAGAAGTTGGTAGTTCAAATATTTTCTTTAAAATTAACGGTGAGGTTATTACACCGGCATTAAACGGTAGTATTTTACCTGGTGTGACCCGGGATGCTGTCATTCAATTATTAAAACATTGGCAAATCCCTGTTACCGAACGAAAGATTTGTATTGATGAAGTTTATGAAGCTCATCAACAAGGTGTACTAGAAGAAGTATTTGGCACAGGAACAGCAGCTGTTATCTCACCAGTTGGCGAATTAAATTGGCAAGGAGAAAAATTACTTATTAATGAAGGTAAAACAGGACAACTCGCTAAAGATTTGTATGATACACTTGTTGGTATCCAGTTGGGCACGAAAGACGATCTCTTTGGTTGGGTTGTGGAAGTAGATTAAGGCGTGTTTTAGTTCCATTCAAAATTTCGTCAAAAGTTTGTGAATAAATAGTGAAGTTTTTCACATATGACGTGCATGAATTTAAAACTTATGCTAGTATATAAACGTGGATAGAAAATTCCATATACCCTTTGATGTAAATCGTATGATTTACAAAAGATTAACTCTTAGTTAATTTACCCCCCCTAATCCGAATAT
>CALAMD010000113.1 GCA_937925695.1 uncultured Bacillaceae bacterium
GGCCGCCTAAATCATTTTTATTATTTCCACTGTCTACTTGACAGGGGGCAGTTCATTATGATGGGCTTCGTATTATTTTTGAGGAAGTTCCTTTTAATTTTGAAAGTTATGATCGATTATACAGTCTCTACTTGCTGTGTTAAACGAACTGTATCCCGAGCAATCACAATCTCCTCGTTTGTAGGAATTACAAGTACTTTAACTGGTGAATGAGGATAGTTAATAAACGCTTCTTCCCCACTTACATTATTGAGTTTTGGATCCCAATAAACCCCCATGAATTCTAGTCCAGTCAATACTTTCTCACGAACAATTTGACTATTTTCCCCAATTCCAGCAGTAAAGATAATCGCATCAACACCAGACATGAGCGCTGCAAATGAACCGATATACTGGTGAATGCGCGCTGCAAATACTTCAAGCGCTAATTCTGCCCGCTCATTCGTTCCCACTTGGGCTTGAATGTCACGGATGTCACTTGAAAAGCCGGATAAAGCAAGCATACCACTCTCATTATTTAAAATGTGAAGGACTTCTGAGGCATCCTTGCCAGTTTTTTGCATAATGTATGGGATCAAGGCTGGATCGATGTCACCTGAACGTGTTCCCATTGTTACCCCTGCTAATGGTGTAAAGCCCATTGATGTATCAATTGATTTTCCACCCTGAATGGCTGTAATACTTGCCCCGTTTCCTAAATGACAAGAAATTAAGCGTAGATTTTCAAGGGACACACCTAACATTTCTGCAGCTCGCTGTGAAACATACTGGTGTGAACTACCATGGAAACCATACTTACGAATACTATACTTTTCATAATACTCATAAGGAATACTATAAATATAAGATTTTTCAGGCATTGTTTGGTGGAAAGCTGTGTCAAATACGGCAACCATAGGAACTTCTGGTAATACCTCTCTAAAGGCAAGAATACCAGTTAGGTTGGCTGGGTTATGAAGGGGGGCTAATTCTGATAGTTCTTCGATGTCTTTGATCACTTCATCAGTGATTAAGACCGAACTATTAAATCTTTCTCCTCCGTGTACGACCCGATGTCCTACTGCATTAATTTCATCAAAGGATTGGATACTTCCTGATGAAATTAGCTTGTCTAATAAATGTCTAACGGCAACCTCGTGATCTTTTACCTCATCAAGCACCACTTCGTCCTTCTTGCCATCAAATTCAAAGGAAAAGTTTGAATTATCTAAGCCGATTCGATCGATAGCACCGTGGGTAATGACCTTTTCTTCTGGCATTTGAATTAACTGAAACTTCAACGAAGAACTTCCAGCGTTGATCGCCAATACTTTAATCATTGCTCATCTACTCCCTTATCGTAAATACTAGTTGTTAAGATTATGGTACTCATGGAACCATGCATTGATTTTTTCTAAAATATCTTCCATTGCCAAAGCATTATTAAAGGAAGGCAAATCAACGAGTAAAGGTTGTTTTGGTGTACTCGTTTCTTCCCCTTTTTTCTGCAAAATTAAAATACTCTTGATGTTTTTGTTAGAAGTAAATGCACTTTCTGGCAATCTCATTACACCAACTATATGGGCATGTTCATGAAGATATTTATGTAATTGTTTTGATTGGTCACTCTCAAATATAAATTCTGGCACTAAAAACAATAAATATCCACCTTTTTTCGTATAATTCATACTTTGTTCAATAAGTAGGTGGTGTGCATAAGAATGACCCTGCTCTGCTTTTAATTCAAAGCTTTTTGCATGATCATCATCTGGATAATAACCAACAGGCAAGTCAGCCACAACAATATCTACTGGATCTAGCAAAAATGGCCGTAAACTATCTTGGTGAAAAAATTCGATATTCTTTTTTTGTAGATTCGCATTGTACAAGGCCAATCTAATTAATGTGGTATCAATTTCACTGCCGTAGGATTGACTCGGATTTTTCAACTGACTTAATACGATCGTCAGTAAGTTTGCTGTACCACATACAGGATCAAACACCGATAACTCGGGTTGATCTTTCGTTAGTTTTTTTGCTAGGTAACCAATAAATAAAGCGACTGCCTCTGGCGTCATCAGATGATTTGGTTGTGTTGTTCGTTGCATACCTTTTAAAATCGCTAATTGAATGGCTTTTCTAAGTTCTTCAGCTGAAAATTCGTTAACCTGTAATTCATTTAATTTTTTTTGTAATTTATGTGATAGAAGATCATCTACATTATTAGAGGGACTTTGATAAAATAATGTTTCCATTGTGATCACTAAACTATCTAAATAAGGTTCGTCCTCGTGTTGCTGAATCATTTCAGTCGTTTGATCTAACCATTCAAATAAGATTTCTAAATTTGTTTTTCCCATAAATGATCCTCCGTTTAACCATCCCTATTGACCCAATCTTATTGTACCAAAAATAGTTTCAGAATGGATAAAATATGATGTGAAAATCAAAACAATAAAAAACCTCCTGTTAATCATGACAGGATGGTTGGTGAATTGCATCGATATATTGCAAAAGTCCACCACTTTTCTTATCGTGGTGGACTTTATTGATCAATAAGTATATGGTTACAATTCTTCTTTTATATGCTTAAGGACTTGATCATAGTTCGGGTGTTCGGAAACTTCACCTACATATTCCACATAGGTTACTTGATCATTTTCATCGACAACAAAGATCGCCCGGGTTAATAGTCTAAGCTCTTTAATTAACACACCATAGTTTTGTCCAAAATCAGCATCGCGATGGTCTGATAAAGTAACCAAATTCTTCACACCATTCGCAGCACACCAGCGCTGTTGAGCAAAAGGTAAATCCATGCTAATGGTCAGCACTTGTACATTATCAAGTTGATCTGCTTCTTCGTTAAAACGTTTCGTCTGGGTTGAACAAACACCTGTATCAACTGATGGTACGACACTGATTAGCTTAATCTTTCCTTTATAATCATCCAACGTTACTTCTTTGAGGTCATTTGTGAGCACGGTAAAGTTTGGTGCTTTATCACCCACTTTAATCGGTTCACCAACAAGCGTGATAGGTTCATGATGGAAAGTTACTTTTACCACGATTAATCATTCCCCTCATATTTGGTATTTCCTACATTTCTATTATGAATAACTTTCCGATACAAGTCCAGTACCGAAGATTGTAAATTGTCATTCTATTCTTTATATATCGAAACTAATCTCCTGTTGTTCTTTTTTTCGCTTTTTATCTTCATCCTTTTGTTGATGTTTTGATAATAATTTTTCAATTTTTTCAATCGTTTGGGGTGCTTGTTCAATAATTTTTTCGTATATATGGGTGCTTTGATCTAAATGAATAATTTTCATTCCATTTTCTCGTACAATTAAAAATGCAACAGGTGTAATCGATACACCGCCACCACTTCCACCACCAAAGGGTAACACTTCCTGTCCATCATCACCTTGTTGACTGGACGTATTAAACTCACTACCTCCGGCAGCAAAGCCAAACCCTACTTTAGAAACGGGAATGATAATGGTACCATCTGGTGACTTAACTGGATCACCGATAATCGTATTGACTTCTATCATGTCTTTGATATTTTCCATGGCGGTCGTCATAAGGCCTTGGATTGGATGCTCACTCATACGAAAAGCCTCCTCATCATGATGATTTTTTCATTAACATAGTCCATAACATATGTATAGCTTGTCCTGTTCTCATCGATACCATACAACAGAATTCCGAATGAAAATATCGACGTTGAAAGTAAGGTGTAATCTCGGTAACTGGTTTACGCCTCAGTTGGGTTTGATTGGAAATCATCTGTATGACAAAGCCTTTAATTATCCATAATATACCTATATACAAACCAGCCCACATGGCTTCGTCACGTCCAATTGTTGTTTTCCAAGTTAATTGTATTACGTTGACTTTATGTAATACATGCTTCATATCTTGCCATGTATCTGTTAGGGAAAGATTGTTAATTGGACTTTGGTCAATTCCCACGGTGTTCATTTTTTCTAATAAGGTCCAAATGTTGTGTTCATCCCCTAAAGTGATTGTCTTTTCTTTTTTATAAAGACATATACCAAAGATCAAGACCTTGACCTCAAAATGATGTTCTGTTTCGTTTACTATCATTTTGATCCGGGTTGAAATTGGGAAAAAAATAATGATGAAAAAAATCAACAGAATGATGATGAAGCCAAGCACCCAAACCATGTATTTATGCTCCTTAGATATCCTTAATATCCCTTATTTTGTTTATTTTTTAAAAATTTAATCTGCTTTTTTAGGAAAATGCTTATGAACATGATAAAATAACGATAATCCTTATTAATGAGCTAGGAGGTTTTATGATGGCAGCTGATAAACGAAGAAATATCTACTTTTATTATCATCATGACCATGACTTTCAGCATAGACTACAACCGTTATATGATTTAACAACGAGAAATGGTTTTAAAATTGTTCAAAATGCCAGTGACGCAAATATCATTATTAGTATCGGTGGCGACGGTGCCTTTCTCCAAGCTGTTAGAAAAACTGGGTTTCGTCAAGACTGCTTATATGCAGGAATCACCCAAGGAGATGAATCTGGATTATACTGTGACTTTGAAATGGATAACTTTGGTGAAATGCTACATATCATGGAAAATGAGGCAATGGAAGTTCGACGTTTTCCTATCATTGATGTAAATTTAAATGATGAAATGTCTTTCCATTGTTTAAATGAATTAAGTTTACGTTCTGGAATAATTAAAACAATCGTCATTGATGTGTTCATTGATGATTTGCATTTTGAAACCTTTCGTGGTGATGGATTAATTGTGGCAACTCCAACCGGAAGTACCGGCTACAATAAATCAACCCATGGTGCTGTTATCGATCCACTGATTCCTAGTTTCCAAATTTCTGAAATCGCTTCCTTAAATAATAACCGCTATCGAACTCTTGGATCTTCCTTCGTTTTAAGCAAAGAACGGACCTTAACATTAAGAGTTGTCCAAGATGGCAATGACTTTCCAATTATCGGTTTGGATAATGAAGCCTATTCTATCCGCAATATCCGTAAAGTTACCGTTAGCTTGAGTGATAAAGTTGTTAAAACCGTAAAGCTGAAAAATAACTCCTATTGGGACCGTGTTAAACGTACATTTTTATAAATATGTAAAAGGGCTATCCTTTCATCGGATAGCCCTTAAGCCATATTATATTTAATTATTGTTGTTGAGAACCACTAAATTGTTGTTGAGCAATTGAAACTAATCGTTTTGTAATTTCTCCACCAACTGAACCGTTAGCACGAGAAGTTGTATCAGCACCAAGTTGAACTCCAAATTCCTGAGCAATTTCTGTTTTCATTTGGTCTAAAGCTTGTTGTGCACCAGGAACAAGTAATTGGTTAGAGTTGTTACCTCTGTTTGCCATGGTCATTCACCTCCTTGGTACACTTATCATGTGTCACAAGAAGGGAATTCATTCGTTATATTACTTGGAAGTTGTTGTTAGTATAACCAAAATTATAGAAGATCAGCAAACTCGTCATCAGCAACATCATCCTGATCTGTAACTTCGATCACGGTCATTTCTTTAATGGCTTCTTCCATTAACTCTGAGAAGTCTGCTTGCGATTCAAAATGGTTAATTTTTTCCCTTGTTGGATTTGTCGCTGGTGACTTAGGCATAAAAATCGTACAGCAATCTTCATAAGGGCGAATTGAAATATCATACGTATCAATTTGTTTGGCAATGGCAACGACTTCCTCTTTATCCATGGCAACAAGGGGCCTAATAATCGGATAATTCGTTACTTCATTGATGACGTTCATACTTTCCATCGTTTGGCTGGCAACTTGACCTAAACTTTCCCCAGTTGTCATTGATAAAATACCTTGTTCTTGACATACCCGTTCACTTATTTTCACCATCACGCGCCGCATAACTGTCATCGTATAGCGATCTGGTATTTGTTTAAATATTTCTTGTTGTAATTTTGTAAAAGGTACAAGGTGTACATTAATTTTATGTGTATACTTCGTTAATGTTTTCGCCAAATCAATCACTTTTTGTTTAGCCCGTTCACTTGTATATGGCGGTGAATGAAAATGAATGGCATCAACTTGTACGCCACGTTTCATCGCTAAATAGCCCGCCACTGGACTATCAATACCACCGGACAATAATAATAAAGTTCTACTGCTTGAACCAACAGGTAAACCGCCTAAACCTTTAATGACATCTGAAGTAACATAAGTACCTGTATTTCTGATTTCAACTTTTATTTCTACATCGGGTTCATGCACATCGACAGTAAAACCTGATGTGTTTTGAAGTAAATGACCACCTAATATGTGATTCATCTCTTGCGAACCAATCGGGAATTTTTTATCTGCACGGCGAACAGCCACTTTAAAGGTTTTAGCTTTACTATTTTGCAAAGCATAAAGGGCTGCCTCTTTAATTTCCTCTAAATCATGGGATACTTTAATCGCTAAGCTTAAACTATAAATGCCAAAGATATTTTTACAAATTTCAATAATTGGATCAGGGTCTTGTCCATTTAATAAAACAAACATCCGTCCCTGGGTTTTCTTTACCCGTATATTAGGAAATCCTTTGAGCTTTTGTTGAATATTTTGTTGCAATGTATTAAGAAAAAATTTTCGATTATTTCCTTTTAAGGCGATTTCGCCATAACGAATTAATATATGATCGTATTGCATAGTATCTACTCCATTATTGTGATAATTGGTTAATGACTAATTTAAACGTTTCGACAAACTTTTCCACTTCAGCCATTGTATTTTGATATGACAAACTGATTCGTAAAGCGGTAGCTGAAATGTCACGGTCATGTCCACAGGCTGCTAATATCCGACTAATATCATTTTGTTTTGATGAACAGGCTGATTTAGTTGAAATATAAATACCATACTCGCTTAATTGGTGAATAACGACTTCAGGTTTTAAATGTGGCACAGAAATATTTATGATATGTGGTGCCCCTTCAAGGGTAGAATTCATGATGACACCATCAATATTAGTTAATGAATCAAATAAATATGAACGCATCTTTAGTAATTCATTATATTTTTCCCGTCGTTCTTCATCGTGCAAACGCAGGGCTTTGGCAAAGGATACAGCACCAGCTAAATTTTCCGTTCCTGATCTAAGGGATAATTCCTGACCACCACCATGTAGCAATGGAAAAAGTGAGGTGTTTTTTTTAACATACATAGCACCTGTTCCATTTAAACCATGAATTTTGTGACCAGAAAAGGTGCATAGGTCTACTCCACTATCGGTTAATGACAACGGAACTTTTCCTAATCCTTGCACATCATCAACATGGAAAAATAGCTTTGGATAGTTAGCAGCAATTTTTCCAATTTCTTCGATTGGTTGAATCGAACCTAATTCATTATTCACATGCATCACGCTAATTAAAATCGTATCATCACGAATAGCTTTTACTAAATCATCAAGAGAAATGACACCTTTTTTATTTACCGGTAAATAAGTAATTTCAAAGCCTAATTTTTCTAACCCTTTGCACGTTTCATAAACAGAAGGATGTTCAATTTCGGTTGTAATGATATGCTTGCCTCGTTGTTGATAATTAAAGGCAACTCCTTTAATCGCCATGTTATTTCCCTCGGTGCCACCTGATGTAAAAATAATTTCATCTGGTTGAACATTCAATATTTCAGCTATTTGTTCCCGGGCTCTCGTTAATAGCCTTTCTGCTGCTCCACCTAGCTGATGAATGGAGGAAGGATTGGCAAAAAACTTTTCTGAAGCATCCTGAAAACTCTGAAGTACGGATGGATGGGGTTTCGTTGTGGCGCTATTATCTAAGTAAATCATCTGATCTGTTAAACTCCTTCCATAATTATGCAAATAAGTATACAAGGCTGTCTCAAAAGCAGGATATCATCATATCCTTTACCTTTTAAGCCAGCCTTATCTTATAACACTTTTTGATTTGCTTCAATATGTTGCAATGCCCCCGGTTCAATTTCTTCCAGGGCTTCTGCTGCTTGCTCAAGCGATAATTCGTACTCATATGATCTAAACAACCGTTCTGATTCCGATAATCTTGCCGCAAGCAACGGATATTGACTCCGGTACCGATTGGCATATTGGATAACTAGCTCAGTTAAATATGCTTGTTCGAGCATTTTATCAATTTCATCAACTGCTTGATTAATGGACGTTTCAGCCTCATTCAATGCTTGTTGCACTTCACCAATATCAAGAGGATGTTTTTCTAAAACCGTCATCACTCGACTGTTTTTATTAGCGGCATTTTCCATCAACGTCCAAATATAATTCGGTACCCCTGGTATATTACTCCGTTGTAACTTACGATGCAACGCATTAATTTGTTCAGTCATCGTCCGTAATTTTTCTTTTGCCGCCAATTCATCCTTACGTAAGTTATGAATTTGTTGCTTAAATTCTTCATGTTGTTCCTGTAATTCTTCTAATTGGCGAAAACCTGATTCCAATTGTTCACGTAACTCTGTATGGGATATATCTTCATTATGTAATTTCTCGGATAATTCATCTAATTGGGTTTTGGCTTGGTTAATTGCCTTTTCGATAACGAGGAAACTCTCCATATCCCGATCTTCAAAATAATATGTTTTTTTCAATTCTTCTACTTCTGTACGGGTATGATCAAAACTCGCCCCTAGCTCATTCAAGGTCTGCTCATAACCGCCTAACTTCGTTTCGATATAGTTTTTCGCAATCGCTTCTTTTTCAAGGACGTCATACATTTCTTCGATTTCTTCATCAATCTCAGACACAATTTGTTTTACTTCGGAAATATTTCCTTGTTCCAATGATTTCACACAATCTTGTAAGCGAATGGATAATTTTTCAATATCATCTTCTAAGCCTAAACCTGCAATACGATAACCTTCCTGTTTCATCTGCTGAATACCAGAGGATAAGTCATCCAATTGATTGGGAAGATGAGAAGTACATAACTTTAAAATTTCTGGCAATTCATCCATCTTGCCTGCAACTACTTCGATCTCGTCTGCCAATTGATCAACTAAGTCTTTCGCCTTTGTATAATCGCCTGCTTCGACCAAGTCATGATAACTATCTAATTGCTGTTTAAACTGTTCAAATTCGGCTTCAAAGTAGCGATCGGCATTCCCGTATTGATAGCGGTGATATATTAATTTCTTACGCAATTCATCAATGACTGGTTTAAGGGATTCAATTTTTTCTTTACTTTCTTTTTCCGATAACAGCAATTCATCCAATTCTGCTAACATGTCTTCAATATTAGCTTCAATTTCTGTTAAATTTTCATCAATCTTATGTAAGATTTTATGAGCACTAGGAAAACGATATTTATCAGCTAACTCCTCGGCTTTAAATAGGTAATCTTCAACATCTGGTAATTCTTTTGTAACAATATATTCCCATCTTTCACGCCAAGACTCAAACTTTTCCTGGGCTTCACCAGATAAATTAAGTCCCTTCATCCGTGCAAGTTGTGAAGCAGTATTTCGATTTAGAATATCCATTTTCCAAATTTCTAATCGATCAACAGCATCATAAACACGTTTTCTAAAAATAAGTCCTACAATGAGTAAAGTAACGATAATGAGAATAATACCAATCACTAGTTCCATATGACGCCTCCTTACTTCTACCGGTGTTGTGTAAGAGGATGTGTATCTATTTTAAGTCTAATTATGTATAAACTATGAATTATATTAATGATACCATGTTATCAAGCTTTTTGGCTAATAAAATTCAATATACCCGTTAATTCAACACATTTTTCAAAAAAGACTAACTTAACTTAATGATTTGCTAAGTAATCTAGCCATTCTTCGACTGATTTAACATAGGCTTTAACAAACATTTCCTGTGAATAATCGCCAACATAATGCTCTCGCCATTCTTGATGTAATACGTATGGTGTTATGAGCATACCTTTTAATTGAAGGGCAATCAGTCTTTTCTCCTGACTCGATTTATGCTTAACAACCTGAGATAAAATATGATTGATTAAATAATTTTCTTTCGCTAAATATGTGACCGTCATTTCTCTCACAAAAATAGTATCTAAGGATAACTCTCGATGAATCATACTACTTAACTGTAAATATTGATGTTTATACAGAATAATCTCATGCACGAGTTTTTTAAGTTGATCAAGGGGAGGAGCTGAGCTGTTTTTTTGCAATGTTTCTTCGATTGTTTGTAAGTAGGCTTCATAATAATTCGTAATCGCATGTTCTAACAAACCTTGTTTACCTTTAAAGTAATAACTAATCAGCGATACATTGACACCTGCTTGATCAGCAATATCACGAACAGAAGTGCCATCAAATCCCTTTTGAAAAAATAATGAGATCGCTGCATCTACAACTTTCTGTTTAGATTGACTTTTTTTCACACGATTCAACTCCTTATATTATATTTTACGAGATCGTTGCTCTGTTATCCTGCAAAAATTGTGATATATTATAATGTACAAATAAAAACTAATGATCGAAACGAGAAAGGATCACATGCACATGGAAAATAATGATAAAGATAAAAAATATGAACTCATCATCAAACAACTTGTCGCTTTACATGAAGATGAACATGATCATATCGCCATTTTAGCAAATGCATCAGCATTATTGAATCAATTTTTAGAAAAAATAAATTGGGTAGGATTTTATCTTTGGAATGATGATGAAGAAGAACTAGTCCTCGGACCATTCCAAGGTTTACCAGCTTGCATTCGCATCGCCTATGGAAAAGGTGTTTGTGGTACAGCAATTAAAGAAAGAAAAACCCAAAGAGTACCTGATGTTAATTTATTTCCTGGCCATATTGTCTGTGATGCAGCTAGCCAATCCGAAATCGTCATCCCTATATTTATCGGCGAACAGACTTATGGTGTTTTGGATATAGATAGTCCGATTAAAAATAGATTTGATGAAGTCGATCAACATTATTTAGAACAATTTGTCGAGACATTAAAAGAATTACTTAGCCGATAAAAAAAATCAAAGCGTAGTAGCCAACAAGGCCACTACGCTTTTTTAACTGAAACGTTTTGACTTATGAACTTGTTACGATACAATTTTTACCCATTTCTTTTGCTTGATACAATGCTTTATCTGCACGAATAAATACTTCACTCACTGAGTCTTCGCGTTTTTTATCCCAAGATGAGATCCCACAAGAAAAGGTAACTTGAGGTTCAGTTTCATCCATAACTTGATCACGTAGTTTTTCTGCTAATTGCAGTCCTTCAATTGAAGATTTTTGTGGTAAATAGATGGCAAATTCTTCCCCACCCCACCTTGATGGAATGTCACCTTCTTCAATGTTTTTCATAATAATATCAGCAATCTGAACAATGACTTCATCACCAATATAATGTCCGTACGTATCATTAATACTTTTGAAATCATCAATATCGAGTAAAATCAATGTACCGCGATCATCATTTTGCATATGCTTGTTTAACATAACATCAAGATGACTTCGTGAATACAGTTTTGTTAAATAGTCAGTAATCACCGCTTTTTCCAATTGTTCTCTAAGAACTGCATTGGTTAAGGCTAAAGTCGAACGATGGATCAGAGACTTCATTAATTTGTAACTTTCAAAGGTAAAAAAACCATCCTTTTCATGTAATATCAAAATAATGCCAACCACATTCCCAGAATCAACCATTGGGATGGCAATTAACGACTTATAAGGAAAATTCTCACACTGCTTCGTATAATCACCAATAAACAGCGGTTCTTGTTTTTCTTCAATTTGTGCTGAGAGGTGTTTAACAAATTCTTTTCCTTCTTCACTGTGGAAAAACGGCGTACTTGCTTCCAATATATCCCAAGTACCTGGATCCTCTTCTGGCTCTGGATAAAAAACAAAACCAACTTGATTTGCTTCGGAAATTTTTATTAACTCTTGTTTTACAAGATCAATCAATTCGGAAAACTGTAAGTTAAAGTTCATTTTATGGGTAACATCATTAATTAATTTTAAGTTTGACACAAGGTGAATGGAATTTTGGTATAAGGTCGCATTTTCAATCGCACGTCCGGCTGTCTGGGACAATTTATGAATGAAATCTACCTCATGATCTGAATAGAACACTTGCATTGGAGCGATTAGTTGAATAACGCCATAAATCCCTTGACTTCCCGTTAACGGAGCATAAAGATGTTTTTGCTGATCATTGATTTCAATTTGAATTTCACCAGTTGTAAAGGCGCGTGTACTTAATCGTTTAGTCACGTCATCACTATATTCAATTAATTTAATCGGCAAACCAGCATCAACATCATAATCATGTGACATCAACAATGTAAACGAGAAATCCGGATATAATAATCGTAATGAAGAGGTTAATTTAGTTAATACTTCTGTTTTATCAGTTGATGAGTTTAAATGGGTAGATAATTCAATCAAAAATTCTTTTTTGCGAACGACATCTTTATGATGGTAATATAAATTAATGACTTCCAGTAAACGAACAGTTTCTTGTTGTAATGCTTGAATCATGAGTTCTTGAAATTGATCATCTTGAAATACTAATAATAAATAATTCGGTTGATCATTAACAGGTAGTTTAATAATGAGCGCATCTTCTAATAGAAAGTGTTGCTCGAAAATCATTTTCCCATCGACAGCTACTTTATCATGGAGATTCTCATGGAGCAGATGAACATTATGATTTATATCTTTAAAATGATGAGGGATATCTTCCGATTGATGACTAATAAATCGATAAGTCCGATCCCAGGCATCAGGTATGTAAAAACCTACATATTTTACATCTAACACACGATTTAATCGTTGGGTTAATTTTAACAATAATTTTTCATAGGAATAATTGATTAACAGCGAAATAAATTCGAAATAATGGCTTCTTATATTAGTAATGAAATATTTTGGATCTATATCCTGTCGATTCATTTTTGATCACCTGCACCTTAACCACGAATAAAATCCTATATTGATTCCTATTATAACTAAATTAGCTCTATTTTCCTAGGTCTAATCACTTATTTTTAGAAATTTATCATAAATAGTTGTTAAAAATCATTTTAAAATGATATTCAACAAAATATGTGTTAACACCTGCAAAAAATTTACATGAATAATAGTGATCTTTCATTGACTTCGACATCAAAACGCTATATACTGTTCTTTGTGTAAAATAAAAGGTAGCCTAAGTGAACCGACGCTTGTCACCATTTTGTTCCTCGATAAATGAGGTGTATCGTGTAACTCTCTGCTGCTGGAGCGATGGTACATGAAAACAAAATGGCCAACGTATGGGACACAAACGTTTATTTTATGCGAATAATTCGTAAAGGAGGAAATGTCTAATGGCACGTTTTAGAGGTTCTCTATGGAAGAAATCACGTCGTCTTGGCATTTCGTTAACTGGAACTGGGAAGGAACTTGAAAGACGCCCTTATCCTCCTGGTCAACATGGCGCAAACCAACGCAGAAAGATGTCTGAATACGGTTTGCAGCAACAAGAAAAACAAAAATTACGTTATATGTACGGTCTAAATGAACGTCAATTCCGTAATTTGTTTGTTGAAGCCGGTAAAATGCCAGGTATTCACGGGGAAAACTTTATGATTTTACTTGAATCACGTTTAGACAACCTTGTTTATCGTCTTGGTTTTGCCCGTACGCGCAGACAGTCTCGTCAACTTGTTAACCATGGACATATTACAGTAGACGGACAACGTGTTGATATTCCATCATATCGTGTTAAACCTGGTCAAGTGATTGGTTTACGTGAAAAATCAAAAAATCTTGACATTATTAAAGAAGCATTAGAGTTAAACACGATTGTTCCTGACTATTTAACATTTGATGAAAATAGTCTCGAAGGAACATATACACGTTTACCTGAACGTTCTGAGCTTCCTGCCGAAATCGACGAAGCTCTAATCGTTGAGTTCTACTCAAGATAATATAGTTGCTATGTAGAAGTAATTATTTCAAAACCCTCAAACCCTTGATACATAAGGCTTTTGAGGGTTTTTATTATATTTCAGACATGTAATATTTAATTATTACTAAAGATCATTGCTATTAATACATTCTTATCCCTCGAACCAAAGATCTCCTGCATGACTTGAATCTCAATATCCTTGACCTTAAATAGCCTCTAGAATTTTAGTCCATCATTTTGGTATTGTATTCTCTCTAATATAAATTTCTAACACCTATAATATGTATATTATTTTTGACTGGTGACTCATACGTTTATCTATATATCAGCGTTGTTTGCGTTGTCTGCTTTGATACTGCAAATTGCTAATTATTCCATATTATCCTTCTATTTGGACTGACGTGGTGTTGCCTTTGTAACCGTCAAGTTTTATCTTTCCATTCTTTGATAAAATTACAAACGGTTCGATAAGAACCAGGAAAACCCAATTCCTGTAATTGTTCAAATATAGTTGTGTTTTTCCTTCTTAATT
>CALAMD010000114.1 GCA_937925695.1 uncultured Bacillaceae bacterium
AACCAATATTATCTAAATAGAGAGACGACAAGAATCATTTCATTGAAGAGTTTTTTATTGAGGGGATGGAGCCAAACACTTGAAGAAATCACATGATACTGACTAATTTAGAAAAAGTAATTAAGGTAGATGGATACGAGGGATGATGTATCAATGAATCATTAAAAATATAGGTAGTTGAGGATTATCGTCAACTCCTTGGCACTTAAATCAAGACTCTTACTTTAGGTCACGATCATAAGTGACCGGCCATAAATCTCGATTTTTCAAATCTGCTTTTAACAATTCAATAAAATCATCATCTAGTTCAAGTACAATAGCTTTACGATATGCTTCTTTGAGTAAAGAATTACTTAATTGAGGAAAATTAAAATTCAATTTTTTATATATTTTTATATTCATTTTCCTATCTCCCTTACATATTTTCTTTTGTAACTTTCTTCCTACTTCAAAATAGGTAAAAATTACTGTAAGCGTTATCACTTGTTCTTATTATATTCATCATTTCCTTTTTCGGCAAAGGTTAAAGCTAAAAATTCATAAAATTCTTTTGATGAATAGGAATATACAAAGATATTCATGAAATCGTTACCTTTGAATATTGACTATATAAGCTTATAATAGACTGATAGAAACGTTAAAATGAGGGATGAAAACTACATGAAGAAAGTTTTTTCTTTTTTAAAACCATATAAAGTCCATATAGTAATTGCGTATTCATTAACATTTATTGAACTGTTGATCGAAATTTTACTCCCCCTATTTTTAGGACTTATGATCAATGAAGGAGTCGTTGCTAAAAATCTCTCTAATATTATCATGTGGGGTAGCATCATGTTAGGATTGACAGGGTTATCGTTTTTAGCTGGAATTTTAAACTCCTTTTATGCATCCCATACGAGTAATAGTTTTGCCTATGATATTCGACAAGCACTGTTTAAAAAAGTTCAATCATTTTCATTTACTCTGTTAGATCAATATCCAACCTCTGGCCTAATCACAAGGTTTACTAATGACGTTCGCCAAATTCGGGATACGATCTTTATGGGATTAAGAGTATTAGTAAGAGCACCTTTAATGATAATTGGTAGCGTCATCATGGCATTAGTAATTAATTTTAAACTGGCAGCAATTTTCCTCATCACTGTTCCTGTACTCGTTACTTTTTTATTTTGGGTACTTAAAAAAGCAAGCCGTATGTTCGATAAAGTACAGCAATTAATCGACCAAGTGAATTTAACGATGCAAGAAAACCTGTCTGGCATGCGTTTAATTCGAGCATTTGTTAGAAGTGATTTTGAAGAAAAAAGATTTACGAAGGCAAACTTAAATCTCGCTTCCATGACTAAATCTACTTTTCGCTTTGTCGAAGCTACTATGCCAATTTTATTTTTTGCCACGAATGTTAGTCTCGTCATCATCATTTGGTTTGGTGGTGTCCAATCCGTCGCCAATCAAATAAGTGTCGGTGAAGTCGTGTCTATCGTGAACTATGCATTAAGAGTCGCTATGGGAATTTCAATGTTTACTTTTATTACAACCGCGTTTTCAAGAATGAAAGCTTCTTCTGAAAGAGTGAGCGATATCTTATCTATTGATGTTCAGGTGTCTGAGGCTGAGCGAGTCCGAGAAGATTTAACGGTTGACGAAGGTAAGATTACATTTGAAAATGTTTATTTTTCTTACCCACAAGCTAAATCAACTGTACTGAAAGACATTTCCTTCACTGTTGTTCCCCGTGAAAAATTAGCGATCATCGGAGCAACTGGTTCGGGAAAAACTACTTTATTGCAATTAATTCCACGTTTGTATGAAGTAGACCAAGGAAATATATATATCGACGAACACAATTTAAAAGACTACGATTTGACCGTCCTTCGACGTAGCATAGGGTTCGTGCCACAAAATCCTCTGCTATTTAGTGGAACAGTAGCCGAAAATATCGCTTGGGGTAAAGAAAATGCCACAATTGAAGAAATCCAATCAGCTGCCAAAGCAGCCCAAATTCATGACTTAATTATGCAACTACCTCATCAGTATGATACGTCTATTAGTCAACGAGGTGTTAACCTATCAGGTGGACAAAAACAACGGGTATCCATTGCGAGAGCCCTTGTTAGAAAACCAAAGATATTAATGCTTGACGATAGTACGAGTGCCCTTGATGTAGCAACAGAATCAAGATTATTAGATGCCATTACTTCCGATGATTGTACAATTTTATTAATCACCCAAAAAATATCTACCGCCATGCAAGCTGATCGTATTTTATTGATGGACCATGGCCAGATTATTGCAATTGGCACCCATGAAGAGCTGATGAATGAATCTGATCTATATTATCGAATTGTTGAGTCGCAATTTGGGAAGGAGATTAACTATGTTCATAAAATTAATTAAACGGCCTTTTCAATATAAAAAAATCTCACTTCAAACTTTGCAAGCAGATTCCCAAACCCAAGCTAAAAGAGCACAAAATATATCGGCAACGTTAAAACGAATTTGGGATTACTTAGCAAAGGAAAAAGTGAAACTACTTATTGTCGTCTGTATGGTAATAATCAGTGCGGTGCTTAGTCTCTTAGGCCCCTATATGGTCGGGATGGCGATTGATGACTATATTGCACAAAAACAACTAACCGGACTAGGCCTGTTGTTAATCATACTCGTAGTCGTTTATCTGTTAAATTCTTTAGCTATTTTTCTCCAAAATTTCTTAATGATCGATGTGGCTCAAAATACAGTCTATACATTACGGAAAGACTTATTTCATCACTTTCATCGTCTGCCTATCTCGTTTTTTGATAAACATCAACACGGTGAATTGATGAGTCGGATTACTAATGACATTGATAATATTAATAGCACATTAAATCAGTCTGTCGTACAAATCCTATCAAGTGTGCTTACATTACTTGGGACTGTAACCATCATGCTCATACTAAGCCCAACTTTAACCTTCATTACAATGACGATTATACCTTTAATGTATTTTGCCATGAAATGGATAACCAAACGGACTGGTCCTTTATATCGACGACAGCAAAGAGATTTAGGTGACTTGAATGGTTACGTAGAAGAAATTATTTCCGGGCAACAAATCGTGAAGACTTTCTCTCAAGAGGAACGTGTCACGAAAGAATTTGAAGAAAAAAATCAAAAACTTCGCTTCTCAGGATTTTGGTCAATGGTATATTCTGGTTACATTCCAAAAGTAATGAATATGTTAAACTTTTTAAGTTTCGCCTTGATTGCTTTATTCGGGGGAATTTTAGCTATTAATGGCTATATCACAGTTGGGGTTATCGTGATTTTCACAGAATATGCTCGACAATTTACTAGACCGTTAAATGAATTATCTAACCAATTTAACGTCTTATTATCAGCAGTTGCTGGTGCTGAAAGAGTATTTGCTATTATAGATCATGACAAGGAAGAAATCGATGAAACAAAAGCAATTGAGCTGGAAGATACGAAAGGACACTTTAAATTTAATCAGGTTTCCTTTTCCTATGATGATTCCCCAACGTTAACTGATATTAGTTTTGAAGCTAAACCCGGGCAAACCGTTGCTTTTGTAGGTCATACAGGTGCAGGTAAAACAACCATTATGAATCTCCTCACTAGATTTTACAATTATAATCAAGGTGAAATTCTGTTAGATGGAATCGAATTAAAAAATATTAAACGAACTAGTTTAAGATCCCATATGGCCTTTGTTTTACAAGACACTTTTTTATTCCAAGGATCGATTCGGGAGAATATTCGTTATGGTCGATTAGACGCAACTGACGAAGAAGTAATTGTAGCTGCTAAACGAGCTAATGCCCATGAATTTATCCAACAACTACCTGAAGGCTATGATACGATCCTAGATCAATCGGGTGCTGGCATTAGTCAAGGTCAGAAACAACTGTTAGCTATTGCCCGCGCATTTTTAGCTGAGCCAGCAATATTAATTTTAGATGAAGCCACGAGTAACATTGATACCATCACCGAATTAAAAATTCAAGAAGCCTTAAAGACTTTAATGGAAGGTAGAACGAGTTTTGTGATCGCTCATCGACTCAACACTGTCCAAGAAGCCGATCAAATTATTATGTTACAAAATGGACGTGTTATTGAACGCGGTACACATGAAGAACTCATTAAACGCAAACAGCATTACTATCAATTGTATAAAAACCAGTTAAAAAAATTAGTGAGTTAATCCTGTGATGAAGTATTTAGCTTTCGGCTTTATTTTGCTATAATGTTATGAACAAGATAAATAGTTATCCACATTATCCATTAAAAACGATTCTATGAACCCGCTACATAAATCCTTACAAAATTAGGAGGTTTTATTATGAAATACGGTATTGCCATTTTTCCATCAGAAGAAATACAAAATGTAGCCAATTCTTATCGAAAACGTTACGATCCAAATTATGCTCTCATCCCTCCGCATATCACGCTAAAAGAAGCTTTTACCGCAGATGATGAGACGATCAAAAGAATTATTGCGGAATTAAAACAAATTGCACGTGATATGAAACCATTTACGATTCAAATTAACAAAGTAAGTTCATTTGCACCTGTGACAAACACGTTATATTTTAAAATTGAACCGATTCAAGAATTGACAGAGTTACATCAAAAAATGCACAGTGATATTTTTCCTGGAAAAAGTGAACATCCATTTGTGCCCCATATTACAATTGCTCAAAAACTGTCTGACGGTGAATACGCAGATGTAAGTGGGATACTCCAAATGAAAAAAGTTGAATTTGAAGATTCAATTGATCGCTTTCAACTTTTACAGAAATCTGATAATAGCCCTTGGAATGTGATTGAAACATTTGTATTTGGAGAAGAAAATGCATGATAGTAAAAAAGGTTACCTCAAAAAAAGAATTAGACGACGCTTTTTATGTTCGCAAACTTGTATTTGTAAAAGAACAACAAGTTCCGATGGAAATAGAAATCGATGAATTCGAACAAGAGGCCATTCATTTTGTCGGTTATTTAGACGATACACCCATTGCAGCTAGTCGACTTAGATGGGTCGATCAATTTGGGAAGTTAGAACGATTATGTGTCATAAAAAAATATCGTGGACAACAGTTTGGCACGGAAATGATCAAGGCCATGGAGGCAGCAGTTGTCGAACATGGTTACGACCAAACAAAATTGCATGCCCAAACCCAAGCAATTGAATTTTATAAACAGCTTGGTTATGAGATTCATTCTGACCAATTTTTAGAAGCAGGTATTCCTCATGTGGTCATGATTAAACAATTAACCTCATAATACATGATCACCCTGCAACTTTTTTCTATTATTCATATCATGCTAACGAAGCACTTCATCAACAAAAGAAGGCTTCGTTTTTTATTTTCGCTTTGAGACAAATGAATGATTTTTTTTCCCAGGGTTAAGCTAACAGGAGAATGTACATGAGGGTGATTTTGTGCTATGACCACGATGACTTCAATGTTTGTTGAAACTGTATTTGGATTCGTTGCCTTATTTATCTTGACAAAACTCCTCGGTAAAACACAAATTTCCCAACTAACAGCCTTTGACTTTATTGCCGCTTTGGTGCTTGGGGAATTAGTCGGAAATGCGTTATTTGATGAAAAATCAGGAATCATTGAAATAGGTTTTGCCATCGGTCTTTGGGGTGGATTATTATATATCGTTGAAATGATTACCCAAAAGTTTAAAGGATCACGTTTTTTACTCGAGGGTAAACCAGCTCTCATTATTCATAAAGGTGAATTCATCTATGAAGAAATGCGCAAAAATAAAGTGGACATCGATGAAATTAAACACCTGTTAAGATTAAAAGATGTATTTTCAATTCAGGAAGTAGAATATGCTATTTTAGAAACGAATGGTGATCTTTCGGTCTTAAAAAAGTCGTTGTACCAAAATCCAACAAAAAAGGACTTAAATATCCAACCTTCTCGTGTGCAAATGCCGGTTACGATCATTTCTGACGGCGAAGTAATTAAAGATAATTTAGCAGAAGTGGATATCAATCTCGAGTATCTTCAAAATGAGTTAAAAAAACAAAATATCCCCTCGATTAAAGACGTTTTCTATGCAGAATGGATTGAGGGACAAGATATATTTATTTTACCTTACAAAAAAATCGCTAATAAAGATATGATGAAAAAATACTAATTAACCTTCATATAACTATAAATTAAATGATCACGAAATAACTTACATTAGGTAAAATCAAAAAGCAGCTATGAGTTAGCTGCTTTTTTCATGCCCCATTATAACGATAAAAATGGCCCGCCTTCTTCTCTTCTCTTCTTTTCATGTCTGTCTCTATCAGGCGCTTGTTTGTCACGGCTCTCATCTGCATCTGACACCCGGTTAGTCGGTCTGCCAAAAAATGGATCATAATCACGTTTAGGACGTCTTTGTTCTATCACAACGCGATCTGCTTTAATAATTAATTCATTAACATGAATTACTTGCTTTTTATCTGACACGTTTCCATCACCCCTTATGAGAATTTTGGTCGTTATTAGTCTATGTATGGGTACTATCTCGGTATAGACTTGTGCCTACTCAATCATAGGATGAATAACTGCCATCAACGAGAATTCATAACTATACCAATAGCCTACACGACATAAATAATTACACATATTCTGTTAGGGAAGATGTAGTCAAATTTATTATTGAAAGGAGAAATGTATGATGGGTTGTTGTGGTAAAGAGTCTAACACAGGTCATTGTGTTTGTGATGTTTTAAAAGAAATTGCTGATGCCCAAAGTGACATCGTTGAAAACTGCTGTGACTCTAGCTGTGAGCGTTCAATCAGAGATTTATTAGGTGAAACAGAAAATGATACTGGTTTAGATACAGTACCTGTTCTCTTATATTGTAAAGATGGTTGTAAACCATTTAAAGGATTCGGTGCCCATCCAAATGATATTGGTGATATCAAAGGAAGCTTTTATTTTAGAGTGAAAGAAGTAAGGAAGGATTGTTGTGCTGTTTTAGAATTGTTGAGAGATCGTGGGGATACAAACAAAAATCCTAAAAATCCGGTCGAACAACATACTAAGCGACTTCGTGCGACAGGCATTTGTATTACAGTAGATTTACATTGCTTCTGCCATGTTACTTGCTTACCAGCAATCTCTGCTTTCTAATTAATATAAAAATCATAACTAACCATTGAAAAGGGACGACGAGGTCTCTCTTTTCAATGGTTATCTTTTGTTTAAAAGCCTAATAAATGAATATCTTCTATCGATTCAATTGGCACTTTTGTGCTTGATGATCTTTTCCCTACCCGAATAGACACTTGATCATCCTGATATTCAGTGATCACACCTCGAAACGATTGATCACTTGTCTTTAGTTCACAACGCAATTCTAGGCCATGATTAGATCGATTGATGAAGTACTCAATTTTTTCCTGAAGATTCATTTCAATAAATTTTTTCTTCTCTTGCTCTTCATCACTATCATCAACTATGGCCATCTTGTCATCATCATCAACTTGATTATCTTCATCTAGCCAATATGATTTTTGTAATGGTCTCAAACGAGTCCGTATAGGTTCTTCTCTGATAGCTTGATCTTTTTGTACATGTTTATCGCCAGAAAAATAATGATGCTGCATTGGTGCCTTAGGCAGTTCTACAGTACCTTCCTGATGGATATATAGTAACGGTTTTTCAGCAAACTTCCCTTCTTCCATCACTTCTGCCTCCTCTTCAATTAAAGAATCATCCCATTATATGTAATAATAAAACAAAATGTGCTTTTGACCTAGGAGGCATCAAAAGCACATTTTCTTATAACAATAAACTCATAAACATCGTTGCTATTCCAAAGTAAATAAGAATGGAAATAATATCGTTAATCGTTGTAATAAATGGTCCTGAGGCAACAGCTGGATCAATCTTAAATCGATCCATAATCAAAGGTATGATGGAGCCAGATAATGTAGCCACTGTTAAAGTCGTCATAATAGCTATCCCAACTAAAACTCCGAGTGACAAATTGCCATACCATAAATAAATGATGAGGGTGATCAGTGCACCACAAATGGTTCCTGTAATTAATCCGGTTAACATTTCTCTTAATAATAATTTACCCTTTTCTTGTTCACCATAATCACCCGTGGCTAATCCTCTAACAGCTACCGCTAATGACTGGGTTCCTGTATTACCAGCCATACCAGCAATTAAAGGAATAAACATAGCTAGTAAAGGTATTTTTTCTAATGTGGTTTCGAAGCGACCGATTAAACTAGCAGTAAACATACCTAAGAATAATAAAATAATCAACCATGGCAAACGTTTTTTGGCTGCCTTTAATGGGCCACCATCAATTTTATCAACATCGGAGACCCCAGCTAACTTTGAATAATCATCAGTTGCTTCTTCATCGATAACATCTAAAATATCGTCAACCGTTATGATACCGAGTAAATGATTTTGAAAATCTACTGCCGGGAGGGCTAAAAAATCATAATCACGAATGATTTGGGCTACTTCTTCTTGATCATCAGCGACAGAAACAGAAACAACATGGTCATCCATAATTTCTTCAATCGTTTGTTCTTCATCAGCTATGATTAACTCTCGTAAAGATAAGACGCCAACAAGATGATCTTCTTCATCCAAAACATAAATATAATAAATTGTTTCAGCTTTTGGCGCTTTTGTCTTTAGTTCTATCATCGCCTCACGAACAGTTAAGGATTTTAATAATGCGACATATTCAGTCGTCATGATACTACCAGCCGTTTTTTCTTTGTAGTGGAGTAGATCTTTAATCTCTTCGGCTGCTGTTTGATCCATAATCGTTAAATAACTAGCCACTTTATTTTTATCTAACTCTTTTAAAATATCAACTGCATCGTCAGCAGGCATTTGACCGAAGACAGTGGCAGCAAATCTTGGATCCATTTCAGAAAAATATGAAGTAGTCTCTTCCAATTCAATATTTTCCATGATTTCTGCGATTTCTTCTGGCGATAGGAAATAATAAATCAACAGTCGATTTTCTTTAGGTTGTTTGATAAAAAATTGGGCTTGATCATAGGGATGCATCGCTAAAAAATGTTCTCGAAATTGATCCATCTGTTCTTTCATTAAAAGTTGTTGTAGATCAAAATCGTTCATATGTTCTTGATGAGTCATATATATCACCCTTTCTTTTTTCATAAAAATGCTTAAATTATATGAGTAAATCATGTACAATAGTGGAAGTGAAACATTTTATGACAACTCATTAATCAGTGTATATACTATCTCATTATCCATATAGAAAGTAAGGTAAAATCAAATGAATGAACAACAATCCAAATTTTCAATAGATTATATGTTAGTTTTTTTGGTCATTCTTTTAGCCATTATTAGTTTAGTATCACTTTATACCGTCCAGCCAACTTTGCCTTCAAAATATGAAGGCTATAATTTTCCATTACGACAGCTTCAATGGTATATAGCCGGGAGTATGATTATAGTCGTAACGATGCTGATTGATTATGATCGGTTTCGTAAAATTACTTGGCTTATCTACCCAGTTGGCATTATTCCACTTTTAATGATCTTTTTCCGCTTTCCAGAAAGTTTAATCGTGGAATTTAATAATATTGCCAGGGGAGTTAGCTTCCCTCTCATCGGTAATATTCAGCCTTCAGAGTTTATGAAGGTCATTCTCATCTTAACAATTGCTCATGTAATTGTGAAACATAATGAAAAATTTATAGTTCATACCGTAAAAAGTGATCTGCTATTGTTACTGAAAATTGGTTTAGTAGCAGCCCCTCCTATGGGCCTAATCGCTTTACAGCCGGATTTAGGCAGTGTGCTTGTTTTAGTTTCAATTGTTGGCTGTATGATTCTTGTTTCTGGCATTAAATGGCGGGTCATTTTTTCGATGGTTGCCGCTGGTTTACTCGGTGTCGCCGGTGTGATTGCTGCTTGGGCATTGTTCCCAGGTACAATCGGTGCCTTTCTTGAAGATTCTGTTTTTAAACATGTTAGAGGGCGATTTTACGGTTGGTTGAGCCCTGATCAATATAGTGAGTCAGGCTTCCAATTAATTAAAACAATGCAAGCAATTGGATCAGGACGATTTTTTGGTAAAGGCATCAATAATATGGAAGTGTATGTTCCAGAGAGACATACTGACATGATTTTAACGGCGATAGGTGAACAATTCGGGTTTATTGGTGTTAGCGTGCTCATCATTATATACTTTTTGTTAATTTATCGTCTCCTGCATATTGCGCTATCTAGTAATGATCAATACGGTAGTTATTTAGTCTGTGGAATTATTGGCATGTTTACTTATCAAATTTTCCAAAATATTGGGATGTCGATTCAACTCTTACCAATTACCGGACTACCATTACCTTTTATCAGTTACGGTGGAAGTTCAACGTTGAGCTATTTATCTGCGATTGCCATCGCTTTAAATGTCCATTCAAGGACTAAAAAATACATGTTTGAGGAAGACTAATCTTCACTCAACATGTATTTTTTTTGGGGTGTTTTATGGATGAAAATTGACGTTATTGGTGATATTCATGGATGTTATGATGAATTATGTGAACTGTTTACTCGGCTAGGTTATCGATATGATGGATTGAGCTATACCCATCCCGATGATAGAATACCGGTCTTTTTAGGTGACATTACTGATCGAGGACCTGCTTCCCTTGCTGTTATCGAATTCGTTTATCAGCTCGTCATCAAGGAAAAACGGGCAAAATATGTACCCGGCAATCATTGCAATAAACTTTATCGCTACTTTTTAGGTAATCGTGTTAAAGTCCAACATGGTCTGGAAACGACTGTAGCCGAATTTGTAGCCCTTAACCCACATCAACAAGATGTAATAAAAAATAAATTTATGACCCTATATGACAAAGCGCCATTATATTTACAGTTTCCTGCATTACACGCTGTAGTTGCCCACGCGGGTATCAAGGAAGAGTTCATTGGACGTTATGATAAACAAGTCGAATCCTTTGTTTTATATGGTGATGTTACCGGTGAAAAGGATGAAACAGGTCGTCCCATACGTAAAGACTGGGCACAGCATTATACAGGTGAACAATGGATCATTTATGGACATACACCTGTTCTACGGCCCCGCATTGTCCATAAAACAATTAATATCGACACGGGTTGTGTTTTTGGTAATCAATTAACAGCCTTTTCCTTACCTGAAGAAACAATTACATCCGTTCCTTCACACCAACCTTTAAAACTGGATCGCTTCTCATTTATGAATGAAATTACCTAGCTATTAATTTTTTCAGATCATCAGGTAATGGTATTTGTTTAACAATCTCATCCTTTGTGATTGGATGCTTGAGGCGAACTTCATAGCAATGCAATGCTTGACGATCAATATGTTTCGTATCTCCACCATATAAAGTGTCCCCTAGCAAGGGATGGCCAATATGAGAAAAGTGAACACGTATTTGATGGGTTCTTCCCGTCGCTAATTCTACATTTACAAGTGAATAATCATCAAGTTCCTGTTCTACTCGATAATACGTAATCGCTGTTTTCCCACTATCGACCACTGCTCTTTCTATAATCGAACCTTCCTTTCGGCCAATTCTTGCGTTGATTACTCCTTCTTTGGAAGCTAGTTTTCCTGCAACAATGGCTTTATAGGCTCGTTTTATCTCGCCGCTTGCCATGGCATTTGAAAGCAACGAGTGAATATAGCGATTTTTGGCAATGAGTAATAGGCCAGATGTATTACGATCAAGACGCGTAACAATATGGACTGTATGATCAATTTGATTTTGTTCATAATAATGTAAAATCCCATTGGCAACTGTTCCTGAGGGATAATAAGGTGATGGTGATGTGACCATATTCGGTTCTTTATTGATGATCAAGATTTCATTGTCTTCATAGACAATATTCAGTGGTATTTCCTCTGGCGTCATAAATAACCCTTTCTCCTCAGGAGGCAGTTTGACCGTTACATGATCCCCTGCTTGTAAACGATAGGTTAACTTTTCCGCCTTCCCATTGACTAAAATAGCCCCTTCAAATGTTGCAACTGATGATAGTAATCGTCTCGAAAAGGAATGAGCCTCTCGTAAATAATGACGTATTGACAGACCTGCCCAGCTGTCCTCAATCTTCCACTTCAGTATCTTTCACTCCATTTCATCAGCCTATTTGTTATCGTTATGATCTTCAGCGACAAAAGAATCACGTACACGATTCCAAAAAGTAAAGGGTCTATACCGAGCAAAACGAATTTTTTTCTTAGCTACTTTACATTGCATTGAACGAATTTGTTCATGGGTTTCCGAAAAATGATCAATCGATATAACTAGTTGATGATTCACTTTAGGATTTAACATGCACGTGTGATGTTTTGGTAAAATAAGTGGTGATCCGATCGTTCGAAAAACTCGATTATTAATCGAGGCTATTTCTGTTAATTGAATAGCTTCTAGCGATGGATGAATAATTGCTCCACCAAGGGCTTTATTATAAGCTGTACTCCCAGATGGTGTTGAAATACACAAACCATCACCACGAAATGTTTCAAAGTATTCTTGATTTATGTCAATATCAAGGACAATTGAACTCTCAATCGTTTTAATCGTTACTTCATTTAAGGCTAAAAAACGACGAGGGCGCTGATTATGATGATATTCTATCGTCACATCTAACAAGGGATACTCAACGACTTGATAACTTTTTGTTGCGATCAAGTTGAGCATATCGTCAATTTCATCCGGAACCCAATCAGCATAAAATCCTAAATGACCTGTATGAACACCAATAAATGCTGTCTCATCTAATCGATGGGCGTAACGATGAAAAGCCTCAAGAAAAGTTCCATCGCCACCAATTGATATGACCAAGGATGGCAATTCTTGATGAAACTCAAATTGATGATTCATTAAAAATTGTTTAATCATTTCTTTAAGATGATTCGAACGCTCATCACCCCTAGAAACAATGGCAAACTTCACCAACATCAATCCCCTTTCTGCTATAACCGATGGAAAATTCTTTGGGCTTCCTGAACTTCATCTCTGATTTTGGACATTTCTTCATCGAGTTTGAAAGCAGCTTCGGCAGCCCGTTTTAATCTGAGTTTAATATCATCCGGTATTTGGCCTTTATATTTATAGTTTAATGAATGTTCATTAATGGCCCAAAAATTCATGGCTAACGTTCGAATCTGGATTTCAGCAATCACCTGTTTTAGTCCATGAATCGTTTCAACAGGATAAAGAATGATCATATGGTAGGATCGATAGCCACTAGCTTTATTTTTGTTAATATAATCTTTTTCTTCAATTATTTTAAAATCCTGTCTTGAACGAATTAAATCAACGATTGTATAAATATCATCGACGAATTGACAAACTATTCTCAGACCGGCAATATCTTGAATATGATTTTCAATCTCGTCTAGGGGTATATTTTTGCTTTCGGCTTTTTCAATGATACTATGTACTGGTTTCACTCTTCCGGTCACTAATTCAATTGGTGAATGTCTCGATTCGAATTCATATTGTTTTCGCATCCCACGTAATTTCACCTTTAATTCTTCGACAACTTGAGCATATGGAGCAAGGAATACATCCCAGTCCATGATTGCGCCACCCCCAACCATTAAGAAAAAATTTGAAGATTTTTATCATTTCAGTCAATATATTAAAGCCTTACTCATTTTACCATATCCCAGCTAAATTGTAATCTTTGCATATTTCACTAATATTAGCGATAATCAAAATACCCGTTGTTCGTTTAATTGGAGGTTTATTTATGGCACAAGAAATTGAGATTGAATTTAAAAATTTATTAACAAAAGATGAATTTGAGCTTCTCTTAAATCAACTTCCCTTCCCTACAGGAAGTGTTACACAAACGAATTATTATTTTGAAACAAAAGATTTTTTGTTACGACAAAAACAGGCAGCGTTACGTATCAGACATAAAAACAATTCCTACACCTTAACTTTAAAACAACCACATCCTGAAGGTCTACTCGAAACCCATGATCAATTAACAAAGGAAGAAGCAGAGTGTTGGATTAAAGGAAACATTATTCCCCAAACTGAAACATCAATCCAATTAAAGGATCTAGGTATTCCCCAGGAAGAACTTCGTTGTTTCGGACATTTACTAACAAAAAGAACTGAGATGCGGTATAATAACACGATTGTCGTCTTAGACAAAAGCATTTATAATAATCAAGTAGATTACGAATTAGAAGTTGAAGCGAATGATTATCAGGCTGGATTAGAAGTGTTTAATAATCTGTTGACAACATATCAAATTGATCAAAAACCGACACCTAATAAAATTGAACGATTTTTTGCAACACTTTAAGGTGAAAAAATGTATTGGTCGTTGAATAAACCTTGAAACAGTCAGATCATTTGCCGAGATAAGGTTACGTTGATACAATAGTATACAAT
>CALAMD010000115.1 GCA_937925695.1 uncultured Bacillaceae bacterium
TGGTAAAATCATTGCTAGAAAAAGTTCCTATGGCTAATGGACGAGTACGATATGTTCCGTTTTATGAACAATTGGCTACCATACGGGATCTTATTTTTTTACATAAAGGTGAAGGCATTATTGCAAAACGAAAAAATAGTCAATATCAACAAGCCAAGCAACATCACGATTGGTTTAAATTAAAAAACTGGCGTAAGATCCACGGATTATTAACGTCCTACAATGTAAGCAACGATTACTTTACGGTCAGTGTTTATGATCAAAAAAACGTCCGCTCTATTGGTAAATGTAAGCATGGATTAGATCAAGAAACAAAGAAGACGTTAAAACAATTATTTATGACAGAAGGAGAAAAAATTGGTAATGAATATCAGCTACCACCTGCGATTTGTGCCCAAATCCATACATTAGATTTACATGGGGATGAGCTGAGGGAACCGGAGTTTGTCCAACTATTACCAACGCTAACACCTGATAAATGTACTTTTCAACAGTTACAGATTGATTTGGCCATGTTACCTGCTTCAGTTGATCAAACCAATCTTAACAAAGTTTTTTGGGAAGAATTACAAGCAACGAAGGCAGATTTACTCATCTATATCCGTCATATCGCCCTCTATATGCTGCCATTTTTACGAGACAGAGCATTAACAGTGATAAGATGTCCAGATGGTGTATCGGGAAAATCATTTTTTCAAAAAAAATTGCCGACTTATGCACCGGACATATTCGATGTTAAACATAATCACCTTGGCATTATCTGCCGTCATTTAGACGCGCTTATGTGGTTGGCTAATCATGGGGCAGTTGAATATCACATACCATTTCAAACAATCGACAATTCCTACCCAAGGGAAATCGTTTTTGATCTTGATCCACCACATCCGCAAGATTTTCAAAAGGCTATTTTTGCTGCTCAGCTGATGAAACAAATCTTTGATGAATTGCACTTAACATCGTTTCTTAAAACATCGGGTAATAAGGGATTACAAATTCATATTCCTCTGCCAACTAAGAGTTTAAGTTATCAAGATACGGCTGTGTTTACAAAAGCGATCGCTGAAACCCTTGTCCAACAATATCCTCACTTATTTACCATTGAAAGGCTTAAAAAGAAACGACAAGGGCGTCTCTATATTGATTATGTGCAACATGGTGAAGGAAAAACGATCATTGCTCCATATTCACCAAGAATGACCCAACATGCATCTGTAGCTACACCCTTATATTGGGATGAGCTTCAAGAAGATTTAGTCCCTCATCAATTTACGATTCAAAATGTTCTTGAACGGGTGCAAACACACGGATGTCCATTTCAAGATTACTTTACTGTTGGTCAAGAGCAATCTTTAACTAAATTGCTACAAATGATTCAATAAGAGAAAAAAGTGATGGTAGGATCAACCGTATACCATCCATCACTTTTTATTTGATTAACCAATTTGATTCGTTTCAATCGGTGTTCGATCATTAAATTTGTTGAGATTGAGTTTGCCGAGGACTCGTGATGTTAACGTACCAGCTAGCATACTTCCATTTACATTTAAGGCTGTGCGTCCCATATCAATAAATGCTTCTATGGAAATAAGCAACCCAGCCAAGGCAACAGGTAATCCCATGGATGATAGCACCATTAACGCGGCAAAGGTCGCGCCACCGCCAACACCGGCAACACCGAAAGAACTAATACCGATTATAATTACTAATTGAATGATAAATCCTGGGGTTAACGGATCAATTCCAACTGAAGGTGCAATCATAACAGCTAACATCGCTGGATAAATACCGGCACATCCATTTTGTCCCATGGTTGCCCCAAAGGATGCTGACATATTGGCAATCCCTTGATCAACACCAAGAGAGTTTTTCTGGGCTTGAATATTCAAGGGAATCGTCCCTGCACTTGAGCGCGATGTAAAAGCAAAACCTAAAACAGATAAAACTTTCCGTACATATGTGAACGGATTTAGCTTAAATAGACCGAGCAATAGCAAGTGAATAATAAACATCACACCGATCGCAACATAGGAAGCTATAACAAACTTACCAAGTTCGAGGATGCCAGATAAATTTGTGTTAGCCACCGTTGTGGCAATTAATGCCAAAATACCATATGGCGTTAACCGTAACACCAAGGTCACAATCCGCATGACAACCGCATAAATTGCATTGATGATCTTAGTAAACATCTCTGCTTGTTCCGGGTCTTTACGCCGCAAACCTAAGACAGCTATCCCGACAATGATTGAAAAAATAACGACAGCGATGACAGAGGTTGGTCTTTCACCAGTCATATCTAAGAAAATATTTGCCGGAATAAAATTTAGTATCTTTGCTGGGGTTGATAAACTGTCAACTTCGGCTAATCTTGATTCGAGCATATTTGCCCGTTCGGTTTCTGCTTGCCCCATTTCTATTTCTTCTGCGTTCAAATCAAATATTAACGCACTGCCAATCCCTATTAACGCTGCTACCATGGTTGTTGTAATTAGAATCCCGATAATCCAACCAGACATTTTTCCTAGTTCCGCTGTTTTTTTCAAATTAATAATCGATTGAATGATCGAGACAAGAACTAATGGAACGACAATCATCATCAGCAAACGAATATAACCTCTACCAACAACGTTATACCACTCTGTTGTTTCATGAAGAACCGCTGAATCTGTACCATAGACGGCTTGTAAGAAAACACCGAGGATAATCCCAATCCCTAATCCGGTGAAGACACGTTTCGTAAAGGATATATGTTTTTTCTGCATGACAACTAACATACTAATTAGCGCTCCTAGGATGATGAGATTGATGATCACCATAAGTAGATCCATTTTTTATCCTCCTTATCGTTATAATATAAAATCGACTTTCCCCTCTTCGTTAGAACTTGATTTAAAGGTATGCGATGAGCAATCATAATAGAATATCCATAACCATTTTAGGTATGTAGTCGCATATTGTCATAAAACAAACTGACCTACAATGACGCCGATCATGACGACAAGCCAGGCAGGGCGTTTAAAAAATTGCAATAAAGCAAACAAAAGAACGGCTAAAATAATATCACTAACATGCTGGATACTGCTCGTAATGAGCGGATCATAAAGGGCTGCTAATAATATACCCACTACACTTGCATTTACACCTGCTAACATCCCTTGAAATTTTTGATGCTGTCTCAATTCACTCAGAAATGGCAAGGCACCGATAATCAATAAGAATGATGGCAGGAAAATAGCAATCGTAGCAATCATTGCTCCTAACATACCATTCATCATCATCCCTAGATAACTAGCAAAGGTAAATAATGGACCTGGTACTGCTTGGGCGACCCCATAACCAGCGATAAACTCACTAGCCGATAGCCAATTAACAGCAACAACTTCTTGTTCTAATAATGGAAGAACAACGTGCCCACCACCAAAAACGATTGAACCAACTCGGTAAAACTTATCAAACAGTTGTACATGGAAATTACCCGTTACATTAGCAACAAATGGAAGAATAATTAATAAGAGCACGAAGCCAAATAATGCAAACATCCCTTGTCTTTTTGTCATGTTAATAGGTAGCGGATCACCAGTCGATCCTTTTGTTGAGCGAGATAAGAATAGATAGCCAATTACAGCGGCACCGATAATAATCATTATTTGCGTCAAGGCCGATGGAAAAAGAAGAATGATAATGGCCGCTATCAGTGCCATAAACAAACGTTTGGCGTCAGGTGTTAATTTTTTTCCTAACCCTAAAACAGCATGGGCGACAACAGCGACTGCGACAATTTTCAAGCTTGCAATCCAAGTAGCGTTTTCCATATGAAAGGACTGATAAAAGACGGCAAATAACATCAAAATCACCACTGACGGGATGGTAAAACCAAGCCAGGATAAAACCCCACCAAAAACACCACCCCTGAACATGCCAATCGCTATGCCAACCTGACTGCTGGCTGGGCCAGGCAGAAATTGAGATAAAGCAATCACATCAGCATAAGATTTATCATCAAGCCATTTTCGTTTGTCCACATACTCATTTTTAAAATAGCCTAAATGGGCTACTGGTCCGCCAAATGAAGTAAGTCCTAATTTCAATGATGTTAAAAATATTTCAAACCAACCTTTGTTGTTTTTCACTCATATACCCCCACAATCGTTTTCTTCATATTACCTGATTATGAACAGGGTAATTGAATATTTGTTAAGATTTTACAAAAAATTAATATCATCACCCATATCATCCCCAACATTACCAGGTACATGAAAAAATAAAAAGGTAAATGATCCTCAAGAATAGATCATTTACCTTGTTAGACTTTATGTTAAACTTAAGCTTGTTTACTCAATTTATCCTTATTGTTTGAACTAAACCAGCCTACGACAGCAATACCTACAAGCACACCGTAGAAAATAATTTTCCATAATGTTGATTCAGGAAATGCTGACGGAATAAGTGCCACTTCTTCGTGGGCTAAGACCATCATGACAAGTTTAATCCCTACCCAACCAACGATTACAAAAGCAGCTACTTCTAGGTTTGGACGTTTATTGAGGATATCAACAAAAATATTTGCGGCAAAACGCATAATGATAATCCCAATCATCCCACCGGCAAAGACAACGAGAAACTGAGCACCATCAAGGCTACCGATGTTAAACCACCCAGTCGGTGTTAAGGTTACGGCTAAGGCAACAGCAGCAAGAATCGAATCGACCGCAAAGGCTAAGTCGGCTATTTCTACTTTTAACACTGTCATCCAAAAACCGCTCCCTTTCCCTTCAGGAACAGCTTCAATTTCACTATTGCCATTTTTAAACTTGCTATATAAGTTTTTACCAGCAATAAACAACAGATAGATCGCACCAATGGCTTGTATTTGCCATATATCTACGAGTAACGAAATAACAAATAGGGATCCAAAGCGAAAAACGAAAGCACCGGCTAATCCATAGAAAAGTGCTTTTTTTCGTTCTTTCTCAGGTAGGTGCTTAACCATAATAGCTAGTACTAAAGCATTGTCAGCGGCTAATAAGCCTTCAAGACCTACTAGTACAATGAGTACCCAAAAATATTCAAAAAACAGTTGCATGATTCATATCTTCTCCTTTGTAACTATGATGATCAGGCATCAGGTCTCTTATACATAAAAAAGACCTTTACCTAATGTAGGTAAAGGTCTCGCTAACAACGTGAGTTGCCAATTAAGCCGGAGAAGATATCTCGTATTGACGGCTTCAATTGTACAGCTACTCCCCTTTAACTTTTTAAGCTAGTTTTAAAGTAACACTTTCTGTCAACTTTTGTCAATATATAAGATAGCTAAAATAACATTTATGAATGAATAATGTCATCCATTAATTTTTCCATCGTTGTTTGTAGAAGCCTTAATCTTTCTTGGCTCTCTTCATAACTTGAGCCCCGAACGCCATAATAACATTTTATTTTTGGCTCGGTCCCTGATGGTCGTAAACATACCCAGCTATCCTGTTCAATTAAGAATTTGATCACATTTTCTTGAGGCAATTCAATCTTTTCTGGACTTTTCCCATCAGTTACATAAACTTTTTCTCTTGTTAAATAATCTTCAATAGCTTCCACTTGAAATCCGGCTATTTCTAGGATCGAGCTATGACGCATATGATCCATGATCATTTTGATTTTTTCTGTGCCCTCTATACCTGCTAATGTAAGCGAGGTTAATCCTTCTAAATAATAACCGTGCTTTTCAAATAAGTGATGTAATGCATCAATGAGTGTCTTCCCTTTATTCTTCCAATAATATGCCATCTCACAAGCCATCATAGTAGCTTGAACAGCATCTTTATCCCGGGCAAAACTACCAATTAAATAACCATAACTTTCTTCATAACCAAAGACAAAGGTTTCACCTGTTGCATCATATTGACGTATTTTTTCACCAATAAACTTAAATCCGGTTAACGTATTTACCGTTGATACTCCATAGGATGATGCAATAGCTTGACCCAGTTCTGAGGTGACAATTGTTTTTATCATCCGCGCATTATTTAAAATAACAGGATCAGTGTGGGCGAGAATATAATCCAACATCAATGAACCTAGTTGATTTCCGGTTAACAATTGATACTCGCCTGTATGATCTCTAACAGCTACACCTAAGCGATCTGCATCGGGATCTGTGGCCAACAAAATATCAGCCTCGAGTTCTTTACCTTTTTCAATAGCTAATGCAAAGGCCTGGTCCTCTTCTGGATTTGGTAATTCCACAGTTGAGAATTCCGGATCTGGATTCACTTGTTCTTCAACAACAGCTACATTAGTAAACTGAAGTTGTTTTAACCCGTCCATGACTAACTTATAAGCCGTTCCATGAAGGGGGGTAAAAACTATTTTCAAATCTTTTTCTTCGTTAATTGTCGCTTCATCCATTTTTGATATCGTGAGCAATTCCTGTAGGTATGCCTCATCAACTTCGTGGTCTATCCAAATTAATAATTCGTCTTCTTCTAATTTATCTTGATCAGCTACTGGTGTAACTAATCCATCCTCCATTTGTTGAATCGTTTCAATAATTTGATTGGCATCATCTAAGGTAATTTGTCCACCATCTTCATTGTAGACTTTAAAGCCGTTGTACTGGGGTGGATTGTGGCTAGCCGTAATCATAATCCCTGCTACAGTTCCTAAATGACGGACAGCAAAGGATAACAATGGTGTTGGTTTTAAAGTTCTAAACACATAGGTTTTAATACCATGCACACCTAACACTTTGGCTGTTTCAATCGCAAAGTCTTGTGACATATATCTTGAATCATAAGCGACGACAACACCGCGGTCTTTGACATTGACACCAGTTTTTAGAAGATAATGGGCTAAACCGTTCACAGCCTTCCTGATTGTATAAATATTCATTCGGTTTGTTCCAGGTCCAATAATCCCTCTCATGCCACCTGTACCGAACGTTAATTCCTTGTAAAATGCATCTTCTAGTTCTTGTTCATCCGTTGCTAACTGCTCTAAATCATTTTTGAGCTTGGAATCAAGATTTTCAAATTTGCGCCATCTTTCATATACTTCTTTCCAGCTACTCAAAGTCTATCTCTCCTATCAATACAATGCCCATATAATCTACAATTTTAGCATATTCTAAATTATTGAGCAAAAGCTTATATTAAGTAGATATATAGTCTATACTATGGTTAACTATATCGTGTTATATCAACTTTATGCTACTAAACATTTTGTCGGAATTAATCTTTCTATTTCTAACATTTGCATGTAATATGTAATATATAAATATACAAATCTAGGAGATTATTGAAGAGGAAGTTGGGGATCATATGTTAAAAAACCGTTGGATTCAAACTCTAATTATCTTTATTCTAATTTTCTTATTAATTTTATTAATGTCGCTAACAAGCTTTATTTTTGATCCACTTTTTAAGTATGTCGGTGCAGTGGCAATGCCAATTATTGGCGCCGGTGTTCTCTTTTATGTGACAAATCCAATTGTCAATTTCTTCGAAAAAAGACTGAAAATCAATCGAATTGTTTCAATCTTTCTCGTTTTCCTATTACTCATTTCACTAGTCACGCTATTTGTCTTGTATATTTTCCCGATTGCCCAGAAACAATTTACTAATTTGATTGATAATATACCTAAAATGGTAGACATGGCGCTTGCCTTCATCGAATCATTTCAAGCTAGTCAATTTACCATTCCTGATCAAATCGATGATGCAATTCAAAACTTTATGAACAATATCCAAACTTATATTGAAAATATCATGTCCTATTTATTTGGGTTTATTGGTCAAGTCATTAATTTTGTCACTTCCTTAGTATTAATCCCTTTCTTCTTGTTTTTCATGCTAAAAGATGGACATAAACTGATTCCGTTTATTACCCAATTCTTAGATAAGAAAAAAGCGAACTATGTAAGTAGCCTATTAAGAAAGATTGACGATACGTTATCATCCTTTATCCAAGGCCAACTGATTGTCAGTTTCATTTTAGGGATCTTATTATTTATAGGCTATTTAATTATCGGTTTAAACTATTCATTAACGCTTGCTTTATTCGGTATGATCATGAACGTCATTCCGTTTTTAGGACCTTTTATTGCCGTAACTCCTGCATTGATCGTTGCTGCCTTTCAAAAGCCGATTATGGTCGTATGGGTAGCGATCATCACGCTTATTGCTCAACAAATTGAAAGTAACTTTGTTTCACCAAATGTCATGGGGCGTGTATTATCCCTACATCCATTAACCGTTATTACGGTCATTTTGGCAGCTGGTAGTATTGCAGGATTTTTGGGCATATTATTTGCCGTTCCTTTCTATGCCGTCATTAAGACAATTGTGATTCATGTTTATCAAAATTATCAAGAAAACAAAATGAGTAAAGATGCATCTTGATCCAAATCGGTATTGGGACATCATCTTAGCTAAACATTATGATGGGGGGATTATAGTGACTAAGGAAGAGCTTGAAGCAGAATTAGCTAAACTGAAATCTGATTATGTACGTATCCAACAAGATTTAGAAAAGTTAGTGTTTGTTGATGGTCGTGCTTCGTCGGCTGAAGAACAGTTGGTCCGTCTGGAGAAAGAAATGGCTAACTTATATAAACAGTTAGAAGCACTTGATGAACAATAAGATCTTCAACGCCTACTAGTTGTTTAATTTTCCAACATGATTTGAAATTTAATGCCATACAAATAGGAGTGAAGCCATGATATATTGGCTTCACTCCTTCATCTTTTATGGTTCTTTGACCTTCCAACAGCTGACGTTGCATTGGATTAGTATAGAACCTTTTTTATATCAATCCTTAGCCGAAATACACAACGCTTGAATAGTGCCTTATCGAAAAACTAAATTCGGGTCTCTCCGTTGATCAGCTACGTATTAGAACCTAATTATTTTCCAGTAATATCAAAGGCCCACGTACCACTGCGAAATACCGGCTCTATCGTACCATCTTCTTTCACACCATCAATGTCTAATTGATCAGAACCTATCATGAAGTCAACATGAACGAGGCTATCGTTGACCCCATGTTGGTCAAGTTCTTCTTTTGACATGTCTGAACCGCCTTCTATACTTGTAGGATAGGCCTTTCCTAAAGCAAGGTGACAGGATGCATTTTCATCAAATAATGTGTTGTAAAAGATGAGTCCTGATTGAGATACTGGCGATTCATGGGGAACGAGAGCTACTTCACCCAGTCTGCGCGCACCTTCATCAGTGTCGAGCAAATGCTTTAAGACATCTTCTCCCTGCTCTGCTTTAAAGTCTACAACTTTTCCCTTTTCAAAGGTTAAACTGAAGCCATCAATGACACTACCACCATAGTTAAGGGGCATCGTACTGGCTACTGTTCCATCAACCTCATATTTATGAGGCATACAATAAACTTCTTCTGTCGGCATATTCGGGTTAAAAGTAATTCCCTGCTGTGAAACAGCGGATCCTCCTTGCCAAATATGTCCCTTTGGTAGTCCAATGGTTAAATCTGTTCCTGGACCTTTAAAAATTAACTTTCGATATCTTTTCTCATTTAAAATTTGTTCAGCTGTTTGTAAAGCTTGATTATGTTCTTCCCATGCTTTAATAGGATCATCTTGATCAACACGAACAATTTTCACAATAGCTTCCCATAAATGCTTGACGGCATCTTCCCGAGATTTATCTGGAAAGACTTTCTGGGCCCAATCACTAGTTGGTATTGAAATAATTGACCACGTAATTTTATCGTTCATCACATACTCTTGAAACTTAGTTAATGCCTGGGCAGCCGCTTTATTTGCCAACGCCACCCGCTCTGGATTGATGTCTTTTAGCAAATCAGGGTTTGTCGCCCGGATTGATAATAAAGCACCACCATCTTCAATAAACTCATGATACAATTCAACCCGCCATTTCGGAAAATGGCCAAGTACCTCATCTGGTGAATATTGATATTTCCATAATGTTAAATCATCATCAGACCAATTGATATGGACATCTTTAGCACCCAGTTCATAGGCTTTTCGTACAACTATTTTCGTGAATTCCGCACCTTCAATTGGCGCATTGATCATAAGTGACTGATTCTTTTGTAAGTTAACGCCCATTTTCAAGGCTAATTCAGCATATTTTTCCTTTGTTTTTTGATCGATCAAGGTTGTCCCTCCCAATTATTTTATAAACTGTCATTCCATTATTATTTCATAAATCGAAACATTTACCAACTGATTTTACTAATCCCAAGGAAAACTTGTCCCGAGGGTTTTGGCTAACTCTTTCGATTGTTTTCTACGCTCATGACGATATAAAGCCCGTTCGGGGGCGCCTTCGTGCAACTTCCGTTCATGTTCTGATTCTGGGTAGACAGCAGGAATAGGTGTTGGACGCCCTGCTTCATCAACAGCTACAAAGGTCAAAAAGGCGGTTGCACATACTTTTCTTTCGCCAGTGATTAAATTTTCAGTTACAGCTTTAGCAAACACTTCCATGGATGTTTCATGGGTCCACGTAACAAAAGCCTCGATACAAATAGAGTCTCCTTCTCTCACCGGTGAGAGAAAGTCGACAGAATCAGTTGAAGCAGTCACAACAGGCTTACGGGCATGCCTAAAGGCGGCAATAGCAGCAACATCATCAATATAAGCCATTAACTTCCCACCAAATAAGGTCCCATATGTATTTGTATCTGGTGGTAATACATACGATGTTTTTACAGTTAGTGACTGGGCACAAGGCTTTCTTTCCATCCATAGCATTCCCTTCGTAATTATTTTAAAAACCTATTATAAAATTGGTGATAGTAAGCGAGAAATAGATTCTTTGAAACGGATCCAGAGCGAGCGACGATCATACATTTCTTTCGTCAGTTGAGTAGAATACTTCATATCATTACGAAAAGCCTCTACTAAGGTCTGGGCTATTTCTTTATCATATAAAAACGCATTGACTTCAAAATTCAAACGAAAACTACGGACATCGATATTCGCAGTGCCGACAGAGGAAATATTCCCATCGACTACAATTGTTTTTGCATGTAAAAAGCCATTTTCATATACATAAGCTTCAGCTCCGGCAGCCAATAAATCACCAATATAAGACAATGTTGCCCAATATACAAAGGGATGGTCGGGTTTGTTTGGAATCATCATTTTAACCTTAACGCCGGATAATGCGGCGATTCTTAATGCATCCATCAAACTCTCATCGGGGATAAAATAGGGTGTTTGAATATAGACATATTCCTTTGCAGACATAATCATTTTTATGTATCCATACTTAATTTGCTCCCAATTTGAATCTGGACCACTAGATACAATTTGGACACCGACATCGCCACCTTTGGCTCCTACATATAAGCGATCATCATAAAGAATGTGATGACGCGATGCTTGATTCCAATCTAAAATAAAGCGTGTTTGCATATGGCGAACAGCATCACCGTAAATTCTTAAATGGGTGTCCCGCCAATAACCAAATTTATTATCCTTGCCTAGGTATTCATCACCAATATTAAACCCACCGATATATCCAATTTTGCCATCTATGATCGCTAATTTACGGTGGTTTCTAAAGTTAATTTTTAAATTAACTTTGAGAATTTTAGGTGGGAAAAACGATTCTACTTTAACACCTGCATTCTTTAAGCGTCTGATCGAACGGCGTCGCAATTTTCTCGAGCCCATGTCATCATATAAAACCCTAACTTCAACACCTTGCTTGGCTTTTTCAATGAGCACATCGGCAATTGCTTTTCCTAAATGATCATCACGCATAATGTAATAGAGTAAATGGATATGATCTTTGGCACTTTTTAAATCTTTCATTAATGCGGTAAACTTATCATGACCATCTGTGAATACATCCACTTTGTTTTCCTGAGTGTAAATGGCATCGTCATTTACTAAATGTAAATAATATAAATCTACATATTGAAATAATTCAGGTTGTTTAAAGGAAAGTCGTCCGGATTTAATCGCTTCAATTTGAGATTTAACTTCTCTTTTGACACCTAGTTTAACTTTCGTATCCCATGTAAAAATCTTGTCCTTGCTTAGACGACGGCCAAAAATTAAATACAAAATAAAACCTAAGACAGGAATAAAGAATAAGACCATTAACCAAGCCCATGTTGAACTGGCATTTCGTCTTTCTAAAAAAATAATTGTAAAGGCTAGGAAAAAGTTGAAAATCATTACGAAACTGATCAGCGAAGGAACAACTGGCATATATCCACACTCCTTTACTTCAAACATAGTATTAATATACCATAGAATGTGACATACTTGTTTAGGTAACGTATCTAGGATAACCTAAAATAAATATTTTATATAAAAAAATTTAAAAATAATCTTGACAAAGACAGATTAATCTATATAATACTCATTAATATCTTGAAAACTCTTATCAAGAGTGGCGGAGGGAGTAGGCCCAATGAAGCCCAGCAACCTTTAAGCAAATTACGATTTGCTTATTACGGTGCCAATTCCTACAGGTCATTAATGATCTGGCAGATAAGAGGAGGAAACGGTATACACTTGTGCCCTCTTCTTTTTTAGAAGAGGGCTTTTTGTATAAATAGCCTCTTCTAAAAAACCAGATATTATTAAAGGGTCCGTCCCTTAAATTAAAATGAGGAGGAATTATTTATGTCTAGTTTCAATTTTCAAAATCGTGACACTATTTTATTACATGGAGGTCAAATACCTGATCCGGTATCTGGATCTCGTGCAGTGCCTATTCACCAAACTACTTCATATGTATTTAGAGATACAGAGCACGCACAAAACTTGTTTGCCCTGCAAGAAACTGGAAACATTTATACGCGAATTATGAATCCAACCGTTGATGCCTTTGAAAATCGGATGGCATTGCTTGAAGACGGAGTTGCAGCTGTTGCTACATCTTCCGGAATGGCTGCCATTACGATGGCTATTTTAAATATTGCGAGTGCCGGAGATGAAATTATTACGGATAGTAACTTATATGGTGGAACATACAATTTATTTTTGCATACTTTACCACGCTATGGTATCAACGTTAAATTTGTTGATGGTACGGACTTAGATGCAATTGAAAATGCGATTACAGATAAAACAAAAGCAATCTTCGGTGAAACGATAACGAATCCAAGTCTTTATGTGTTCGATATCGAAGCCGTTGCCGACATTGCGCATAAACACGGCATTCCACTGATTATCGACAATACATTTGCACCGGGCGTCGTTAAACCGATTCATTGGGGCGCTGACATCGTAGTACATTCAGCTACGAAATGGATAGGTGGTCATGGAACAACGATCGGTGGTGTTGTCATTGATAGTGGACGATTCAATTGGGATAATGGACGTTTCCCTGGTTTTACAGAACCCGATGAAAGTTATGCAGGTCTTCGTTACGTTGATGTTGGTTTACCTGCTTTTGCCATTAAATTAAGAGTTCAGTTACTAAGAGACATTGGTGCTTGTTTAAGCCCACAAAATGCCTTCTTATTCTTACAAGGACTCGAAACATTACATTTAAGAATGGAACGTCATAGCGAAAACACACAAGTTGTCGTTGACTACTTAAAGAATCATCCTGCTGTTGAATGGGTTAACTATCCTGGTTTAGCAGACCATCCATCCCATAAATTAGCCCATAAATACTTTAGCCAAGGTTACGGATCTATCGTTACATTTGGTATTAAAGGTGGCAGAGAAGCCGGAAGAAAACTAATTGATAATATTCAACTATGGTCCCATGTTGCCAATGTTGGTGATGCTAAGTCCCTAATCATTCATCCGGCATCAACAACACACCAGCAGTTAAACGAGGAGGACTTAAAGAAAAGTGGTGTCACCGAAGAACTTGTACGCTTGTCTGTCGGTTTAGAATCAACAGACGATCTCATTAAAGATCTTGATCAAGCCATAGCAATTGCTACAAATAGTCCAAGACAATTACAAACGACTGAACAAGACGCGATTAAATGGCTATTACATTCACCATTTGATCGTAGTGAAGGGCTCAGACAAAAAGTAATTGCTGTTTCAGGATTTGGCGATGAAGCAAGGGCTGATCTAAAGAAACTCGAGACAACTGGCTATCGTATCATTTCTGTAGATGAGGAAGCCCAATTAGATGAAGCTGATGGTCAGGTCGACGCATTACTTGTCGCCGATGATCGCCTATCCGAAGCTGTCTATCAAAAGTTTGCTGATAAACAAGGTAAAGTAATCTGGGCACAGGAAAATTTACCTGAAAATATCATCCAACAAGCCAATGCAAAGGAAATAGCTGTGATAACGAATAAAAATATTTTTACAGAAATCTTGCATTATAAAACGAACCACGCATAAAATAGACAGCATCATTTAAGGTATAATTACTTACAAATTCGCCGTATGATATTCATATGGCGAATTTTTTTCATTACTTGTCTGATTGCTGTTAACAACCAATTAATATTACCTACTTATTACATTTTCTGTTATTTGTTTACACTCAGACTAGAAGGTGTAAAATAATGATAGAGATCCTCTGAATTAAAACTACAATATAGGGTGATTACATTTGAGGATTAAATACTTGATCTTCTTTGGCATAACCATACTATTGCTGGTATTCATATTTATCGTCATTAGACCAGACAAACCACCAATCAAGGAAGTTATTGAACAGTCCATATCCCCAAACCAAGAAACAACACTTAATGAAAATAACAATGAGGCTGAATTGAATGAAGAAGATGATAAACAGCAAAACGATCAACAAGAAAAACTTACTTCGGAATCGATATCAGGAAAAATAATTGATTCGGTCAATGAAGCCATCGATTTTATCTTTCCTCAGCAAATTAACATTGTTGCTATAGGTGATTCACTTACGCAAGGTGTTGGTGATCATACGAAAAATGGCGGCTATGTTGGTATTTTAGATCAAATCATTAACCACGATTTGGAAGTTGTCACATTTACGAATTTCGGTAAAGCAGGTTACCGAACAGATCAGTTACTGACATATCTTGACGACAAGGAAGTAGCAGCGAAAATTCGCCATGCTGACTTAATCATTATTACCATCGGTGCGAACGATATTATGCAAGTGGTGAAGGAAAATTTTACTGACTTAACTTATGATTTATTTGTGACAGAAAGAGTGTATTATGAACGACGATTAGATGAGATTATGCGAAAAATCATTGACTTAAATGAGGATGTAGAAGTTTATTTATTAGGTATCTATAATCCTTTCACAAGATACTTTTATGATATTGAAGAGTTGAACAGGATTGTTGATGATTGGAATCAAACAAGTGAAACCATCACTAGCCAATATGAACATGTAACCTTCGTGCCGATTATTGATATTTTTGCTAATCCGAACATAAACTTATTTGCCGATGATAATTTTCACCCAAATTATCGGGGATATCATCGAATAGCAGAAAGGATATTAGAATATATTTTAACTGAGGGGGACTAGGTAAACACTTATGATGGTGAAAAAACGGCATTTAAATGACAAATGGAAGAAACTGTTTTTTAGTTTGCTCACCTTAAACATCATCACAATCATTCTGATCATTAGCCTCATTTTCTGGCCAGTAGAACAAGTTCAAATTCACACAATTGATGAGCCACCAGCAGAAGCAAGTTCTGAATTTATTGTGCGAACGACAAAAAATAATTTAAATGAACTGATCAATGCTTATATTGAACAACTCCTTAAAGGAACCAAACATCGATATCGCATATCTTTAGAAGATGATGTTCATTTACAAGGTGAACTTCCTGTGTTTTCAACAACAGTTCCCTTATCGATCCGTCTCGAGCCGATCGTTCAAGACAACGGTGATCTAGTTTTAGTACAAAAATCGATTTCTATCGGCTTACTTCAATTACCAAACAAAAAAATAATGGAATATATCCAGGACTACTTGCCAATGCCAAAATGGGTAAGTATTAATCCTAAAGAAGAGGAAATACACGTAGCGATTTCAGAAATGGACATTAAAAGTAATTTTAAGGTCAGTGTAGAGCACTTTGACTTAGAAGCGAATCATTTAGCCTTTAAAATCAAAATCCCTTATCGTACTTTAGGGATTGATTTACATGATAAATAATGAAACGAATATCATTAAACGATCATTATATCAACTTAACGTATATCCACATGTCGTAAAGTTGATACAATGATCGTTTTTTCATTTCGATCTGTATGGATAAATACTT
>CALAMD010000116.1 GCA_937925695.1 uncultured Bacillaceae bacterium
AACTTTATATGAACTTTCTTCTGATTACAGAAAAGTACAAGACATGATGGAAGAAGGCGACCATGATCTATTCGATACTCTTGAATCTATCAATGATGCGATTGAAGTAAAACTAGATTCAATTGGCAAGGTATTGCGTAACTTGGAAGGACAAGCTGAAATCTTCAAGCAAGAAGAAAAACGATTGGCTGAACGTAGGCGAACAATTGAAAACAACATTAAAAATTTAAAGGCTTACACCGAAGATATGATGTTAAAAGCCAATATCAAGAAAATGGATACTGGGTTATTCAAATTCAATATCCAGAAGAACCCACCAAGTGCTCAGATTATCGATGAATCAGTCATTCCGAAAAAATACTTCATTCCATCTGATCCAAAACTAGATAAGAAAACTATCAAAGATTTACTAAAGAATGGGGAGTCAGTCGATGGTGTGGAGCTAGTGCAGGGAGAGGGGTTGAGGATTAAGTGAGTTTACAGATAACTAATGCTACAGATATTACAACCGATAAAGGAACATATTTAATTTACGCTCCGCCAGGTATGGGGAAAACTACAGCGATTAAATATCTTCCCGGAAAAACATTAGTGCTTGATGTTGACAGAACTACAAGGGTTTTAAAGGGAGAAAAAAATATTGACATCGCCTATGTAAGCAATACGAACACTTGGGAAGAATGGGGCAAATTAATTGTTGATTTAGAAGAAAACTATAAAGGCGTCTATGACAACATCGTGGTTGATAACATCAGCGAATTAGAACGTTGCCTCTTATCTGATTTAGGTAGTAAAGGAAAAAACAAAGGAGTGCCTTCTCAGGGAGATTACCAATATATGCAATTTCGGATTGTAAACAGTTTGCGTTATATGAAGAATCTTGATTCCAATTTAGTTTGGACAGCTTGGGAAAATACGGATTTATATACAGACAGCAATGGACAGCAGTGGAATAGATCATTCCCACAAATTAATCACAAAATATTAAATAACGTTTTAGGGTTGTGTGATGTGGTTGCGAAACTTGCTGTTAATTCGGATGGAGAGAGAGGTTTTATATTAAGTTCAAGTAATGCAACATTCGCAAAGAATCAATTAGATCAACGAGAGTTTTGCTTACAAGAAGATATATTCAAAATCGGTCATGAATCTGATAGGGCTGATGATGATGTTTCAGCTTCATGACTACCAACAAGAATTAGTCGAACTAACTAGAGATTCATACAGGGATGGTTACCAAGCTCCATGTGTGGTAGCCCCATGTGGAGCAGGCAAGTCAGTGATTATCTCTGAAATTGCACGAATGACGACGCTAAAAGGAAACCGAGTGCTGTTCCTAGTCCACAGAAAAGAACTGATTGACCAGATTAAACAGACATTCGAATTTAATGGCGTTGATCTATCGCATGTTCATTTCGGGATGGTGCAAACAGTCGTTAAAAAACTTGACCGAATCAAAAAACCGCAATTGATTATCACAGACGAAAATCATCACGCAATGGCAAAAACCTACCGTAAAATCTATGACTACTTCTCAGACGTTCCACGATTAGGTTTTACAGCTACACCGATTCGATTGAATGGCTCTGGTTTAGGTGACGTGAATGACAAATTAATTGAAACGGTTGACGCAAAGTGGTTAATCGAAAATCAGTATCTATCACCATATAAATACTATGCTCCAAAGTTAATCGATACCGATAAATTAAAGCTGAATAGTTTAAGAGAGTTCTCATCAACGTCAATCGATTCGGCATTAGAAGATAAGAAAATTTATGGGGATGTGATAAAACATTACAGACAATTAGCAGAAGGTGAGCAAGCGATTGCTTACTGTCACAGCATAGAAGCGAGCGAGAAGGTAGCGAGTGAATTTAATCAAGAGGGGATTAAGGCAGCACATGTCGACATAAAAACACCAAAGAACGAACGTGATTCGATTATAGAACAGTTCAGAAAGCAAGAAATCAAAGTTATCACGAACGTCGACATAATTGGCGAAGGATTCGATGTTCCTGATTGCTCAACCGTGATTATGCTCCGGCCAACCCAATCACTATCTCTGTTCATTCAGCAATCGATGAGAGGGATGCGGTACCGTCCGAATAAAACGTCTATCATCATCGATCATG
>CALAMD010000117.1 GCA_937925695.1 uncultured Bacillaceae bacterium
TGTTCCAATACAGTGTTAAGTATTCCATCATACATAGGATGATCTTTATCCAAAGTAGAAAGGAATTCGAGACTATCATATAATGTTCCCATTGATTCGATTGTTTCATTAACACCTTGTTGGGCCTGAAGCACTCCAGCAGCTAGCTCGGCACTTCCTGGTACAAGTTGTTCGTCTAGCCCTGCTTTTAGTTGAGCACTTCCATCCTTGGCCGTTTTTGCTCCTTCGAGTAATTGCTTTGAACCTGCTTGAAGTTCTTTTGCTCCTGATTCTAATTCAATGGCACCATCCGATAATTTTTTAATATCCGAAGACTTTTCATTTAACGTACTTAGTAATAACCCGGTTCCATCATTAACTTGTTGTGCTCCAGCAGCTAATTTAGCAATATCACTTGACTTGTTTTGTAAATTGCTTAATAATGTCCCCGTTCCTGCATTGAGTTCTAATGCACCATCGGCAAGCCTTGAAATATCGGGCTGTTTATCAACTAAGGAATCTTTCAATGTTCCTGTTCCTGCATTAAGTTCCTCAGCCCCATCAGCTAATCGGCTAATATCAGAGGATTTATCTATAAGTGAAGAAAGGATTTCATCCGTTCCATCTTTTAATTGATCAGCTCCATCATTAATCTGCTCGGATCCGTCATGTGCTTCAGAAAAGCCATCTGCAACATCTCCTAGCTGTGAAAACACGTTTTCCACATATGTTTCTGTTACTTGGGTGGATAATTGGTTTTGTAAAGTTTCTACCGCTTTATTCGTAACTTGTGCTGCCATAAAATGGAGTCCTTCATTCTGAATAAACTTTAATTCAGGTCTTTGCGGGTCTTCGTCAAGAACCGTTAACGCATTCTTAGAAAAATTGGGAGGTACTTCAATCATCATATAATATTTCATTCTATCCATACCTCTTTGTGCTTCTTCCTTCGTAACGAATTCCCATCCCAGTTCTTCATTACTTTTCAAATTTTCAACTAACTCATTTCCGACATTTATATTTTCTCCATCTTTTACTGCACCTTCATCACTATTTACAACAGCAACCGGTAAATTATCCAGGTTATCATATGGTCCCCACTTAGGCGATAACATGATCATCGCATAAACAAGTGGAACTAAAATACAAATAAGGACAGAAATTAACATAGACTTTTTAGCAAATAGCCTTTTAAACTCTGTTTTAATATATTGAGATGTATTCATGAAACCTCCCCTTTATCTTAAACTGACTAAAAACTTAAAAGGACAAAATGTTGTGTTGAATCACAACCTTTCGATACTTTTTATCAATCATTTTCTCAACTTAGAGATAACGCTTACATAGTATTTGTTTCAATACTTCATTTCACAACTTATTCTTAATCATAAACTGCGCATGTACATTTACCAATTCCTAAAATAGTAGGTTAATAAATTGACTAGGATAGTAAAATCACTACCTTTTTATGAAGCATAACTTAATTCGTATTCACTTCGATATGTCCTATACCTTTCAGTTGATACATTTTAAAAAGTGTCTATTTTTAAAAACGCATATTTTAAATATCTTCTTCTGCATTAGCGTCTTAAGCTATGCAGTAATTTTTAGGTTTCTATACAAAAAAGCAGTGAAAACTATGATAAGACTTTCACTGCTTCTTTTTATTAAAGATCGTTACTAATTTATTATTCTTTTGCGAATGAATATTAACGCTCCACCAACGATTGATAAAAAAGCCCCTAAAGTAATGAGTAACGGATTATCTGTCGCTGTTTTTGGTAATATGGAGCCACCGCCTGTTGTTCCATTTTTGTCTGTTCCATTTGTGACTATAGACTTACCATTTTTGTTGTTGTCGTTGCCATTTTGATCATTGTTTTTACCTTGATCATCGTCGCCACCTTGGTTATCGTCGCCACCTTGGTCATCATCGCCGCCTTGGTCATCATCGCCACCTTGGTCATCGTCGCCGCCTTGATCATCGTCGCCGCCTTGGTCATCGTCGCCGCCTTGGTCATCGTCGCCACCTTGGTCATCGTCGCCGCCTTGGTCATCGTCGCCGCCTTGATCATCGTCGCCACCCTGGTCATCGTCGCCAC
>CALAMD010000118.1 GCA_937925695.1 uncultured Bacillaceae bacterium
AAATAAGAAAAAGTCATTTTTCTTAAAGTATATATAAGCGTTTGCTATAATTAATAAAAGTTTAGATGCATTTCAGTAAAATGATATATCTGCGAAGGGATATAAGGAAGTTTCTATTACTATATGTTTAGGTGATGGTATATAAATCTGGACTGAGATTCTGCGCCTTGGCCTAATCTTGCCGAGTCGACTGCCAACAAAGGATATGAATCTAGTCTGACAGTTATAGATGATATGGGAGGGGTATATATGAGAGAGTTAATGGATGCAGCTGTGTTAAGGAAGCCGATGGATATTCGGGTGGAGAAGGTGGCGGTACCAAAACCGCAGCCAGATGAAGCACTCATAAGGGTTCATTGTATTGGGGTTTGTGGTTCCGATATTCAATATTATGAGCATGGAAAAATTGGCAGGTATGTTGTAAAGGAACCGATTATTTTAGGTCATGAGTTGGCTGGTGAGGTTGTTGAGGTTGGTGAACGTGTTCAAAATGTAAAAATAGGCGATCGGGTGGCAGTTGAACCAGGTGTAACCTGTGGTCGTTGTGACTATTGTAAATCAGGTCGCTATAATCTTTGTCCAGATGTGGTGTTTATGGCTACACCGCCTGTTGATGGAGCATGGGCTGAATATGTGGCTGTTCGCAGCGATTTTCTTTTTAAAATTCCTGATGAGATGAGTTATGAAGCAGGGGCGTTAATCGAACCTTTATCTGTTGGCATCCATGCCATGAACAGAGGTAAAGTAACACCAGCAGATCGGATGTTGGTGACTGGTCTTGGACCAATTGGCTTGTTAGCCATTCAAGCAGCTAAAATCCATGGGATAAGTGAAATTTATGCGAGTGATGTTATTCCTTTACGTCGTGAATTAGCGTTGGAATTAGGGGCAACAGCAGTTATTGATCCTATTAATGAAAATATGGATGATAAGATTAATCAATTAACTGGCGGTAAGGGGATTACCGTAGCTGTGGAAACGTCGGGGAATGAACAAGCTATTGCTAATGTTTTCAAGCTTGTCAATCGAGGCGGCCGTATCGTCATTGTCGGTTTGCCCGCATCTGAAGGAGTGAAAATAGATATTACTCATTTGGCTGATGCTGAATATGATGTCTATGGTGTGTTTCGTTATGCGAACACTTATCCAACTGCGATTCAAGCCATTAGCAATCTAAATCTTGATGTGGAAAAGATTATTACCCACAAGTTCTCATTGGCAGATATCCATGAGGCAATCGAATTGGCGAGAACTCAAAAAGATACGAGCATTAAAGTCATGATTTATCCAGGAGAATAGTTGATGGCTGGTTTTTCTTTATAACCACCATCTACAGTAATCAACCGGGTGGTTAGGGTCATAACAAGATGAAAAAACTTCCTATTCAAAATGTATTGATGACCTTGATCCATAACCCATATTTTTATAAAGGGAGTTTATTTATGATTAACATAACGAAAATAATCGGTGTTGAAGATAGCTATCCAGAGGAAATCGAGGGTACGAACGAATGGTATGCTGCTAAAGAGCCAGGCAGTGAATTTATTGATTTATATGAAGCAGAGATCATCTTTAATAGAAATGGAAACTTTAAGGGATTGAATTATCACTTAATTCATTATCCGGATGGTGAAGTTCACTCACCATTTCAACTACAAGAAAATGTTTATATTGACAAACCTATATGGAATAATGGGATATTTAACTTTTTAGTTGTTAACTTTCTCACGCAGCAAATAAAAATCACATCATATTCACCAGCCAATCGACAATTGGAAGATGTGGCTGAGCTGTCTTTATCCGACGTCGAAGATTGCTATAATTTAATGCTTGAGACAACGCCCCTAACGCTTGGTAGAAGTGGCAATGGTTTTTACGAAATTGTTTGGCCGGAAAAAAGGAAAATAACAATTGGAAAAACTGAGTCCGTACTATTTCGGGATGGTGATAAGTTGTATTTGTCCGAATGGTATGAGGATCCAGCATATCATGAAAATGTAATCGTTCGAGATATTAATACAGGGAAAATCATTGAAAAAAGTAGAGGATATTTAATTCGACTCCCTAATAACGTTTATTGGAAAACTTAATATTGCTATCGTGGTGAAGTAACTCTGCATTAGATTTTCGCTATGACCAATCTGCCACTTTTGAAATCTCTTCTTTCGATTGTAGTGATGAGACTACTTTTGAAAGGAGATTTTTTATGGTTAAAATTTTTATTGATCCAGGGCATGGTGGGGCGGATCCGGGGGCGGTGGCAAATGGCTTAAAGGAAAAGGATATTTGTTTAATGATTGGCATTTTACTGCGGGATTTTTTGAATAAGGAGTATGTAGGCCATCGGATTAAACTATCGAGAGAGACTGATATTTCCTTAACCCTGAAAGAGCGGACAGACCTAGCCAACAGTTGGGGTGCTGATTATCTTGTGTCGATTCATGTTAATGCTGGTGGTGGAACTGGATTTGAATCGTTTATTTATAATGGTCGCTATGCCAACAAAGCACGGACGAGTCAATTGAGAAATAACATTCATGACAAGATTGTCCAGGATACAGGATACAGGGATCGGGGTAAAAAAGAGGCGAATTTTCATATGCTTCGGGAGTCACGCATGCCAGCGATGTTAACGGAAAATGGATTTATTGATCATTCGAGTGATGCTAGGTTGTTGCAAGACTTGGAGTTTTTGTCGGTGATTGCGTGGGGGCATGCCCGTGGGATTGCCGAAACGTTTGGCTTGAGGAAAAAGAGTAGTAGCTCTAAGCGGTCAGCTAAGGAACCAAACCCTACAAAGGATAATGGATTAACCTCAAAGAATTCTATTGGAAAGCAGAATCCTATAAAATCCAAAGGACTACAGCAATCGAGTAGCGATGATAAAAGTTCTGCTCAATTACAGGGTAATGGATTAAAGTCAAAAAGCATCGGAGCTAAAACACAGGATTCCGAAAAGAGTAGAGTTATGAATCACCAATCTCTCTCAGAACATCCGAAATACCATATCATTCAAAAAGGGGATACGCTCTGGAGTCTGGCTAAGAGGTATGGCACGACAGTTGAAAAATTAATGGCGTGGAATCAATCAGTCATTCCTGAACAGTTGCAAATTGGCCAAAAGTTAATTGTTGGTGAAAGTCGTGACAGCATGACACATCATACGATAAGGCCAGGAGATACTCTGTGGGGACTCGGAATTAAATATGGAACAACGATAGAAAAGTTGATAGCGTTGAATCATGGGATTGATCCAAAACGATTACAAATTGGTGAGAGGATAAGG
>CALAMD010000119.1 GCA_937925695.1 uncultured Bacillaceae bacterium
TTTTCATTTCGGTAAGGTTATTTTGCAGATACAGTGACAAGTACTTCACTTTCGTTATATTTAGCACTTTTTTCAACTAGAGCACTACGGTAAGAGAGAAGAATGAAATAACATAACATACTAAAGTAACAAGTAATAATAAAGGCATGTAATAATGAAATACCTAAGTTTAATAAGGTAAAGATGATAAATGCACCTAAGATTACTTGGACAATGATTAGTGCTAAAGTAATCACCCATCCCCAATACATAACCGAGTTGTGACGATAATGTCGATACACTTTAAGAAAAAACACAATCGTCCAAATCATCAAGATACCGGCAGCTAGGCGATGTCCCATTTGGATCCATTGATCAAGATTATATTCATCAAAAGCAAAGGGCTTGTCATTGAAACAAAATGGCCAGTCCCGACATACAAGATTAGCATTGGCATGGCGTACGAGAGCACCTGTATAGACGACAATAAATGTATAAATGGTTAATAAATAGATTTCAATGCGGTGTTTCTTTTGAATAAACAATGATTTAGTATCGAGTTTTTTATCGATTTCAAATATGAGTAACATAAGTAAAAAGACAGCTGCGAAAGAAATTAATGAAATACCAAAGTGAATAGCTAAGACAAAGTCTGACTGATCCCACATTACTGCTGCAGCACCTATTAATCCTTGAACAACAAGGAAAAATGTTGATAAGAATGCTAAAAATTTAACTTCTTGATTATGGCCAAGGGTGCGCCAAGCCAAAATCGCTAATGCTAAGACAGCGACACCTATCACCGTAGATACGAGCCGGTGACTATACTCAATGATGAGTTCCGGAGTAATTTCAGTAGGTAACAATTGTCCATGGCACAGTGGCCAACTATCCCCACAGCCGTCTCCAGAATCGGTTTTTGTAACAAGTGCACCACCAAGTAAGATAAATACCATGCCAATCGTAGTAACAACAGATAGTGATTTAAGTGTTTTCATCATTTGTTAGCCTTCCTTTATCAATGAGAATAATAGAATCAGTTGGTTTAAGCAGTTCGTAACCACTTACAAAAAAACGTTTCATGAATATAGTACTTCTATAATAGTATTATTCTAGGAACGAATGCAATTAAATTTGATGGCCAGCAAATAATGTCACAAAATTGTCATACTTATTTTCGTTACGATCATTTACACTATAGATAAGTTAATAATCCTTGCATTGTTTTAATATATTTGCTAAATATAGTGTAAGAGTGCTTTGGGTCTAAATTATTTATTGGTTCTAGAGGTGATATACATATACGAAAAAATACGTGCTAGCAAAACTTTAATTATTTAGATTACGGTTACAAAGCATTTAGGTTAACTTGCCACAAGCTGTTATCATATGGAAAATTGTATCAATATTGTTAGCTATCTACTTTAATCATTTACTAGCTAGCATTCTAAGTGTAAATAACAGATAATTTAATCAATTAACAATTAAGCCACTAAAAAAATTAGTGACAATTAGCCAAAAATTAGATATATAACGTTGGATTTCATAGAAAGAGAGGTTTGCTGACATGAAACGTTTATTAGGGAAAACGAAACTCTTGTTTTTATTGTCATTCATAGTTTTATTATTAGCTGGTTGTGGGCAAGAAAATTTAACCGCTTTAATACCTAAAGGTTATGGTGCTGATTCATCATTTTACCTGATTGTCCTAACGACCATTGTGATGACTTTTGTATTTTTAGCTGTTATTATCATTTATTCAATTGTTCTTATTCGTTTCAGAAAGAAAAAGGGTAGAGAAGACTATATACCAAAACAAGTAGAGGGAAATAAAACCCTTGAAACGGTCTGGACAATTATTCCAATCATCTTAGTCTTAATCATGGCCGTACCGACTGTTTTGGCTACATTTGATTTAGCAGATGCATCTGATGCTGATGAACATATTAACATTCATGTGACAGGAAAACAGTTCTGGTGGCATTTCGATTATGAAAAGGAACAAATACATACAAGTCAAGATTTATACATCCCAGTAAATACGAAAGTATATTTACATGTTAAATCTGACGATGTGCTCCATTCATTCTGGATTCCTAGTCTACACGGAAAAATAGACGCGAACCCAGAAAACGTAAATACGATCTTTATTGAAGCATGGGAAGAAGGAGTTTACCAGGGACTATGTGCTGAACTATGTGGACTTTCCCATTCACTCATGGACTTCAAAGTCATTGTTGTGAGCGAAGAAGACTATGATCAGTGGGTTCAGGATATGCAGTCTGTCAATGTAGACGATGAGTCGTTAGATGCCGTTGCACAAGATGGTAAAGCACTGTTTGAAGAAAATAATTGTATGAATTGTCATGCGATTGGATCACCTGCAGACTATGCACCTGGCCGTGTACCTGTTGGACCAGACTTAACGAATTTTGGTAATCGTGATAAATTTGCAGGTGTATTAGAGCCTACTAAAGAAAATTTAGTTGAATGGTTAATTAACAATGAAGAATTAAAACCTGGAAATCATATGAAGAACATGGATTTAACAGAAGATGAGGCAGGCAAAATAGCTGAGTACCTCATGCAACTAAAACATTCAGATGTGACACCTGAGTCTGTGAAAGACTAATGTTAGTAATTGACTGATTAGTAGTCGGTTGGTTGTTAATTATTTTAGGGGAGGTATCATTAGTGGGTATAGCTGCTACTGAGAAAAGGAGTATTGGTGCTTTTATTTGGGATTATTTAACAACAGTAGACCATAAAAAAATTGGCATTTTATATATTTTAGGTGGGGGCTTCTTTTTCCTATTAGGTGGATTAGAAGCCATGGTGATCCGTATCCAGTTAATTGAACCTAATAATGATTTTGTGAGTGCACAAACCTTTAATGAGATGTTGACAATGCATGGAACGACGATGATATTTTTAGCCGCGATGCCAATTATCATCGGGTTAATGAACGTGGCCATGCCACTACAGATCGGAGCAAGAGACGTAGCATTTCCCTTTCTAAACGCACTTGGTTTTTGGCTATTTATGTTTGGTGGTATTTTGCTAAACTTAAGCTGGTTTTTAGGTGGCGCGCCTGATGCAGGTTGGACGTCATATGCATCATTAGCCATGGATTCACCTGGTCATGGGGTGGACTTTTATATTTCCGGTTTGCAAATAGCCGGCGCTGGAACCTTGATGGGTGGCATCAACTTTATTGCTACCATTGTAAACATGCGGGGTCCGGGAATGACCTATTTACGGATGCCAATGTTTGCTTGGGCAACTTTGATTACAAGTATTTTAATTCTATTCGCTTTTCCAGCTTTAACGATTAACTTATTTCTTTTAATGTTTGATCGTATGTTTGATACAGCGTTTTTCAATGTGAATTTAGGGGGTAACCAAGTTATTTATCAACACTTATTCTGGATCTTTGGTCACCCTGAGGTTTACATTTTAATTTTACCGGTATTCGGAATTTTTAGTGATGTGTTCTCAACTTTCTCTAAAAAGAGATTGTTTGGTTACACGGCAATGGTGTTTGCAACGATGTTAATTGCCTTTTTAGGGTTTATGGTTTGGGCACACCATATGTTTACCGTAGGACTTGGTCCAGTAGCTAATGCGATCTTTGCAGTTGGAACGATGGCGATTGCCGTACCAACCGGAATTAAGATCTTTAACTGGTTAGCAACAATGTGGGGTGGAAATATAACGATTAATGCGGCGATGCACTGGGCACTTGGCTTTATTCCATCCTTTACTATTGGTGGAATGACTGGTGTTATGCTCGGTTCCGCTGTCGCTGATTATCAGTACCATGATACGTATTTCGTTGTTGCCCACTTCCATTATGTCATTATTGGTGGAACAGTGTTTGGTATCTTTGCAGGACTCCATTATTGGTGGCCAAAAATGTTTGGTAAGATTTTAAATGAAACGTTAGGAAAAATTACGTTCTGGTTGTTCTTTATTGGTTTCCATTTAACATTCATGATTCAGCATTTCCTCGGTTTAATGGGAATGCCACGTCGTTACTGGGTGTTTTTAGAAGGACGTGAATTAGATCTAGGAAACTTTATTAGTACGATTGGTGCCTTCTTCATGGCTGCTGGTGTAATTGTCTTTTTATACAACATCATTCATACAGCGATTAAGGGTGAACAGGCTGGAGCAGATCCATGGGATGGTCGTACATTAGAGTGGTCGATCGCTTCACCACCACCGTACTATAACTTTGAACAACTTCCATTAACAAGAGGCTTAGATCCATTATGGATTGAAAAAACTGAAGGAAATGGGAAAATTGTACCTGGTGAGCCTTTAGGCGATGTGCATATGCCAAATGGATCCATCTTACCATTCCTTATGTCCTTTGGTTTCTTCGTAGCTGGGTTAGGTTTTATTTATCAAGTAGATCACTGGCTCGGATATATAGCCCTATATGGAGGCATGGCATTTGCAATCGGTTGTATGATTGTACGTTCACTCAAAGACGATCATGGTTACTATATTCCGAAAGAAGAACTCGAAGAAGCACTTGTTGAAAGAGAGGCTGACTAACTATGAGTATCGATCATTCATTATTTCCTGAAACAATGCCATCAAATCCTGAAAGAGCTACATTAGAAGGTAAAAATAAATTTATGGGTTTATGGTTCTTTCTCGGCGGTGAAACAGTACTCTTTGCATGTTTATTCGGTATCTATATTGCTCTGAAAAACTCCACCGCCGGAGGACCTTCCTCCACGGATTTGTTCGGCTTAGAATTAGTGTTCTTTATGACAGTACTCCTATTATCTAGCTCATTAACGAGTGTTTATGCGATGTACCATATGCGTAATAATGATTTCAAAAAAATGATGCTATGGTTAGGGATTACTGGATTACTTGGAATTGGCTTCTTAGCTTGTGAAATCTATGAATTTGCCCATTATATTATTGATTATGACTTTACATTTCGTAGCTCAGCATTTGGATCAGCCTTTTATGCCCTAGTTGGTTTTCACGGGGGACACGTGATCTTCGGGATTTCCTGGTTGATCGTATTGATGATTCGTAATGCTAGAAGAGGCTTAAACCTATATAACGCACCGAAGTTTAATACATTTAGTTTATATTGGCACTTTATTGATGTTGTTTGGGTATTTGTTTTTACAGTCGTTTATCTCATGGGGATGGTGAGTTAATCTATGGTAAACCAAGCAAATACAGAGGAAAAAGTTAATGCCTACGAACAAGAACGTAATAAGGAAGAAATGAAAAAACAAGTGATTTCATTTGCCTTAATGATCGTTCTTACATTAATTTCTTTTGGGTTAGTTGCGAGTGGCCATCTAGAGAGCATTTTTGCCATTCCTATCTTGCTAATGATGGCAATTATTCAAGTTGGCTTCCAATTTTATTACTTTATGCATTTAAAGGATAAAGGGCATGGGATGCCAGCTACCTTAATTTATGGTGGCGTATGGGCAGCCCTTCTAACCTTAGCCGGATTAGGCGTCATTAGTTGGTGGTAATCATTTGAAAAGATCGGGGATATTCCCGATCTTTTTTACTCAATAATATAGGTTGAATAGTTGCTTTTACTAACTGTCAAGGCTATTGTTAAAGATAGCTAAACATGGTGGTCAATTGACTGGAGTGAGACGTATGTGGTTAGATATCCAAATATTTGGTTTTCGAGCTTTATGGAGTCCTTATTTTATAACCTTTTTGCTTTTAGTAGCCTTATTATATTTTTTAATTACCGGCCCATATCGGGTTAAATTTGGTCATCATGACAAACCAACAGCGAAACAACAAATAGCTTTTTATTTTAGTTTAATCCTATTATATGTTGCTAAAGGATCACCAGTAGATTTATTATCTCATATTCTATTTACTGCCCATATGGTTCAAATGGCGATATTTTTACTGCTAGTTCCGATATTATTGATCAAAGGAATCCCAAAGTGGATGTGGGAAAAAGTTATCAATTTGCCTGTTGTACGCGTTTTTTTCAAGATCTTTACTAAACCATTGATTCCTTTAATTACTTTTAACCTGTTATTTTCTTTGTATCATATACCAAGTGTGTTTGACTTTTCAAAATCATCCCGGCCTGTTCATTTTGCTATTTCATTGGTTTTATTGGCGGCTGCTTTTATGATGTGGTGGGTGGTTATGTCGCCTATTAAGGAACATAATAAGTTAAAACCTTTGCTAAAAATGCTTTACATGGCAGCAAATAGTGCTTTAATTACCCCAGCATGTGTGTTAATCATTTTCGCCAGTGCACCGGTTTTCCAAGCATATAGCTCAGAAGGGGCATGGTTACAAGCACTAAGTCTATGTGTTCCGGTGGATGTGTTACAAGGATTATCGGGATCATTATCAGGAGCAGATATGTTTTCGCCAATGACAACTGTTGAAGATCAACAGCTCGGTGGGATTGTGATGAAGATATTGACAGAAATTGTTTATGGCTCTGTAATCGGGAGTGTATTTTTCCGATGGTTTAAACCAGCTCGGGAGCATCAAATCGATCCATTACCAGAGTCCACATCTCATAGCTTATAATGGTGATTACATATATATGAAGAGAATCCTTCAGCAATATTAGGTGGTCAAAGGTATGTAATGAAGTACAGTTAATGCTTATTGATGATAAAGATGAAAAAAAGAACTTCCAAATATAGGAGGTTCTTTTTTACGATTAGTATTTTAATTGTTAACATACATTACATCCCAATTGCTTGTTGTAGCAGATTTAGCAGTTTATGGTATATTTTAGTTCAGTAATTAATTCAGTCATGTAGGACAATTTCCAATTCCTTGTCCATTCTAGGAAAAGTTTCTGAGAATTAGGCCTTTATGAAAAAAACCAACTACTAGTGATCTAGTAGTTGGTCGTCGTTAAGTAAGCTTATTTATTTCCCACAATTTTGTAATCTTCAATAGCTTTATTAGCATTCACGACTAAATTATGAGCTCGTTCAACTAGATGTGGTGGAAATTCTTCATCTTCACCATATTCGATACCGTGGGGATAGTAATGTTTACCTAAAAGTGGTGTTAATAATTTAACGACAGCATCACCACGATCAATGTCGCCTTCAACGGCATATCCTTGTATTCTTACATAATAAGTTACACCTTTTTCTTGGGAGCCAATTTTATAATCGTAAGTAATTCTTTCATAGTCCCAATGCTCGCCTTTAATAAATCCATGCAATCCCATAATACGGCTAAGTGGTTGGACATCTATTAATGTGTCTTCAATGCCTGTATTTACTATTTCCACTGTCTTCACCTCGCTTATGATCTTTACTACTGTTATCATAGTATGAAAAATGATAAGTTGCAATAAAAAGAAACCACTTTCATTTCAGCAATCAGCATTATTTTACTTTCCACGTAATTATTAGTATGAAAGGGTAGTTTTCTAGGTATATTAACAATATAATCATAGAATAAAAGGTTAAAGGAGCAGATGACTGATGCGTTTTTTCTTTCGGGTCATTATTATTCTGCTCATGATCACATGTTATTACGTGATGATGAATGATAAAATGACAAATTACAATTGGCAGACTAAAGACAATCTGTTCGTGTCAGA
>CALAMD010000120.1 GCA_937925695.1 uncultured Bacillaceae bacterium
TAAAAAAGCGAAGTCCAATCATTGGACCTCGCTTAATATATTGCCCTATTTCCAGCACTTACAAAGTTTATACTTTCTTTACAACAATGTCTTCATCGACAAAATCAACATGAACTTTCTCAATCTGATCTTCTTCTAACATGAGATCAGTCAATTGATCTTCAATCTTATCTTGGATGACACGGCGTAATGGTCTGGCACCAAATCGAGGATCATAGCCAAGTCTCACCAACTCTGCTTTAGCCTCATCCGTAATTGTGATCTCAATTTCTTGTTCTTCAATCGTCTCTTTCAATTCAGCTAACATTAAATCAACAATTTGCAAGAGGTCGTCCTTCGTTAATTCATTGAAGTTGACAATTGCATCGAAACGATTGAGGAATTCTGGCTTAAAGTAATCACTTAGTTTTTCCAAGGTCGTCACAGACTCATGGGGTGCATTAAACCCGACATGTACCGTCTTATCTCCTGTTCCAGCATTACTTGTCATAATAATGACTGTTTCTTTAAAACTAACGGTACGTCCATGGGAATCCGTTAAATGACCGTCTTCCATAATTTGCAGGAACATATTTTGTACATCTGGATGGGCTTTTTCTATTTCATCCAGTAAGATGATTGAATATGGATTTCTTCTTACTTGCTCTGTTAATTGTCCAGCCTCTTCATGGCCGACATATCCTGGTGGGGAACCAATAATTTTTGACACAGAGTGTCTTTCCATATATTCACTCATATCTAGTCGAATCAAGGCATCTCTAGAGCCAAACAGTTCTTCAGCAAGCACTTTCGTAATCTCTGTTTTCCCTACACCCGTTGGACCAACGAACAAGAATGAGCCAATTGGACGATATTTTGATTTTAGTCCTGCCCGACTACGCCGAATGGCTTTAGCCACTTTCTGGACAGCCTCTTCTTGTCCAATGACTTTAGCACTCAATTGTTTATCTAAATCCCTTAATTTAGCTTGTTCATCAGCTTGTAATTTCGTAACCGGTATGCCGGTTTTTTCTTCAACGATTTTTTCAATCGCTTCAACTGTTACATTGGCATCGACTTTTTCTTGATTTTCTTTTGCTTTTTCTAATTGCTTTTGTAACTGAATTTCTTGGTAACGAAGGTTGGCAGCTGTTTCATAGTCTTCAATTTCAGCGGCTTTCTCTTTTTCTTTGACGATCTCCTCAAGACGTTTTTCAATCGTTTGGGCATCCATCTCGGAATTGATTAAGTTTAACCGTGACCCAACTTCGTCCATTAAATCAATCGCTTTATCTGGTAAGAATCGATCTTGGATATACCGATCAGATAAAGTAACAAAAGCTTCTATCGCTTCATCTGGGTAGTGTACTTGATGGAATTCTTCATAACGGTCTTTAATGCCGTGTAAAATATGGATTGTATCTTCTATCGATGGTTCTTTGACGATAATTGGTTGCAAACGACGTTCAAGGGCAGCGTCTTTTTCAATTTGACGATATTCCTTCAGCGTTGTAGCCCCCATTAATTGCAACTCACCCCGGGCTAATGCTGGCTTTAAGATATTACCTGCATCCATTTGGGAACTTTCAGCTGTGCCCGCACCTACGACTAAATGAATTTCATCAATAAAGAGAATCACATCTGTTCGTTCTTTAAGTTCTTCAATGAGTCGTTTCATTCGTTCTTCAAATTGGCCACGAATCCCTGTGTTGGCCACTAATGATGCAACATCAAGTAAATAAATCTCTTTATTTAATAACTTCGTTGGTACATCCCCTTCAACAATTTTAAGGGCTAGTCCTTCAGCAATCGCTGTTTTCCCGACACCAGGTTCACCAATTAATACCGGATTATTTTTGTTGCGTCTATTCAGTGTTTCGATCACGCGTTTTATTTCTTGATCGCGACCAATGACCGGATCAATTTTCCCTTCCCGGGCAGCGTTCGTTAAATTATTACCTAATTGATCTAACAACCCATCACGGCGATTACCTTTCCTTTGTTTTCTCTGAGTTTGGGCTTGGTTCGCACCACTAAAAAAGCTATTGGCAAATGCATCATTTGGATTGAAACCAGGAAATCCATTGCCGCTCATTAATTGGGATTGCATATTTTGAAAACATTCTTGACACATGTTCAAATGCATTCGTTGATTATTAATTTGCATGGCCATATTCACGGTAGCTTGATTTTCTCCACATTGTTGACAAAGCATAACTCGTTCCTCCTTCTTGAGATATTGTATATAGGTAAAATCATGTATATTTGATGATCAACTTTGACTTTGACTATATTTGACCTTTGACTTTATTATACTCTGACCTTTTTTGACTTTCAAGTGTTTAAGCTTATTTTTTATAAAAAATTTAAATTTAATTTCATCCTATGCTAAAAATCTATCATAAACACTAAAATCAAAAACCGAAGTCCTCGTCTTGAGACGATAACTTCGGTTGTTATCGTTATTTTGTTTGAACGTTTACTTCGCAACATATGGCTGCATTTGATTTAACCCTAGATGTTTGGTAACAGATCGTTTAAAAGCAAGTCGTCTAAGCTTTTAAATGTATAACCCTGTTCTTTTAACCCTTTAATGACTTGTGCTAACGCTTCAGCATTGTCAGATGATACCGTATGCAGTAATATGATCGCGCCAGGGTGAATTTGGCTCATGATTTGTTCATAGGCATATTTCCACCCTTTTTGTTTGTCAACATTCCAATCACTAAAGGCCAGTGACCAAAAAATATGAATATAGCCAAGCTCATTTGACCATTGTAATGTTTGCTCATTAAAAATGCCCCTTGGTGGTCGTAAGTATTTCATTTCTTTTTGATCAGTAATGGCGGCTACTTTTTCTTCTAATGAGCGTAATTCTTCCTCAATTGCTGCCTTTGATAAGACGGTAAAATCCGGATGGTGATAAGAGTGATTACCAATAATATGTCCTTCATCGACCATCCGTTTCACCAAATCTGGTTCACTTTCAATATAGTGGCCAGTAATAAAAAAAGTAGCTGGCACATTTTCTTGTTTTAAAACATCTAAAATGCCTGCTGTGTATCCTTGTTCATAACCATTATCAAAAGTAAGATAAACACTTTTATCTCCTGAAAGATCCGCATAATATGCACCATATTTTTGTAATAGTGCTGCATATTTTCCAATTTCCGGACGTTGATGGTCATTATTTTTTTTATAACCCCAACCATAACTAGCTGCTGATCCTTGTTCGTTAGGTAGTAATATCATGACAGCTAGCATGATGAAGACAGATAACATATATTTGCGCATCGTCACACACCTTTTTTTCTTAGCTTTTTCCTAGCGGTGGTGAATTATGCACGGATTTATTTCTACACAAAATAAAACCCATCGGCATGATTAGCTGACGGGCAATTGAATTTATTATAATACCATGGCGGCAATCCAACCAAAGATCATTAATGGGATATTAAAATGGATAAATGTTGGCACAACAGTATCCCAAATATGGTCGTGTTTACCATCGGCATTCAGGCCTGAGGTTGATCCTAATGTCGAATCTGATGCTGGTGAACCAGCGTCACCTAATGCACCGGCTGTTCCAATTAATGCTGCGGTTGCTAATGGTGAAAAACCAGCAGCGATACAAATTGGCACATATAGGGCGGCAATAATAGGGATCGTACCGAATGACGTCCCGATTCCCATCGTTACAATTAAACCGACGAGCAATAACGCAAAAGCAATCAATCCTTTTGAGCTATTGCCTAGAAAATTTGAAGATACTTCAATTAAAGCTTGGACTGCTCCGGTTTCTTTTAAAACATGGCTATACCCAGAGGCAATCAGCATGACGAATGCGATCATTCCCATCATGCGGACACCTTCTGAAACAAACTTTTCTCCCTCTTTAAACGGTACAACAACAAATAAGAACATCAAGACAACACCCGTTAGCGCACCAATCACTAAGTT
>CALAMD010000121.1 GCA_937925695.1 uncultured Bacillaceae bacterium
AATACAAAGGTCACGGTGATGTTAAAAAGGAAATTACTCGACAATCCAAATATAAAGATAAAGAAAAACATAAAACAAACTAAACGGAAGCATAACATTCGAGCAAGCAGAACAAAACTATAATTCCTTACCAAAAGAGCAATTCACTGTTAACAATTTAAGAAAGCAAAAACAAAAAGTGCAATAGAAAATAAAAAAGAGCCAAAAACCTCTGATACACAAAGGTTTCTGGCTCTACTACAACTACTCCCACTCAATGGTAGCTGGGGGCTTGCTGGTGATGTCGTAAACAACTCGATTCACCTGATCAACTTCTTGAACAATTCTTTTTGAGATTTTATCTAACACATCATAAGGAATGCGGGCCCATTCTGAGGTCATACCGTCAACAGATTGTACTGCGCGGATGGCAATGGTATGGTCATAGGTCCGTTCGTTATTTTTCATGCCAACACTGCGGATGTTAGGTAAAACAGTAAAATACTGCCAAATATCACGGTCTAATCCAGCTTTGGCAATTTCTTCACGCAGAATAGCATCGGACTCGCGAACAATGGTAAGCTTTTCTTCAGTCACTTCGCCTAAAATACGAATTGCTAAACCTGGTCCTGGGAATGGTTGACGCCAAACAAGGTAATCTGGAAGACCTAATGCAGTTCCTACAGCGCGGACTTCGTCTTTAAATAACGTCCGTAATGGTTCGATTAATTCAAACTGCATATCTTCTGGTAACCCACCAACATTGTGATGGGATTTAACTTTTTTCCCGTCCCCTGTACCACTTTCAATCACATCGCTATATAACGTACCTTGGGCAAGGAAATCTATATCCTGTAATTTGGCTGCCTCGTCATCAAATACATAAATAAATTCATTACCGATGATTTTACGTTTTTGTTCTGGATCACTGACACCTTTTAGTTTGTCTAAAAAGCGTTGTTGAGCATCAACCTTAATGACATTTACTTGTAGATCCTCGGCAAAAATTTTCATCACTTCGTTACCTTCATTTTTTCTCAGTAAACCATGGTCTACAAAGATACATGTTAATTGATCACCGATTGCTTTATGAATAAGTGCTGCCACTACTGATGAATCCACCCCACCACTTAAGGCACATAAAACTTTGCGGTTGCCTACTTGATCTCTAATCCGCTTCATTTCACTGTCAATAAATGCTTCGACCGTCCAATCGCCTGCACACTGACAAACGGAAAACAAGAAGTTTTTCAATACCTCTGTGCCAATTGATGTTTCAGGAGTTTCTGGGTGAAACAGTAAACCATAGATTGATTTATCCTGATGACTCAAGGCGACAACTTGTCCATCTCGTGTTTCGGCATCAACTGAAAAACCTGCAGGGAAGCCTTGAATATGGATACCGTTATTCGCTAGGGTTTCATTTTTACCCTGGATTTGCTGAAATAGTGCTGCTTGTCCATTGACACGGATACTTGTTTGCTCATAACTAAGATGATCTGCTTGGGTTACGTTGCCGGCAAATGCTTCAATCATTAAAGTTGTAGCTTGACCGATCGTCATAATCGGAATACCAAGGTCAAAGATGCTTTTATCGTATTTAGATTCAAGGGGTTCAATGCCACCAGCTAAGATAATTCCTTTTGGTTGCTTAGCTTTAATCTCTTCGGCAGTCATTTTATGTGAATGCAATTCACTGTAAACACCTAATTCCCTTACTTTTCGTGTTAGTAATTGATTAAAACGGCTACCAAAATCTAATACGATTACCATTTCTTCATTGATCATATGTTGCCCTCCAATACCATTTTGAACAAAAGGATTGTTAATTTATTTATTCCCTTGAATTCGCTGAATCATTTGTCGCCATGTTTCGATTTGTTCAATGGTTATTTTCTTATTTGTTTTATTATTATACAACATTTGCTCATAATCTTTCGTCAATCTTTGCATCAATTTTGTGCCATACTTTTCATCAACAACAAGCGCATATTCACGTAACGTTTGGTCAGGTGCTCTAGCGAGGTCATGATGACTTAGTAAGCTTAGCAAGTGATGGTATGCTTGATCAAAGATGTAAAAGTCAGATTGTTTTTGTAATGATTTCGCTAAGTAAATTGTTTTAATTCGATATCTCAAACGATAAACGACAATAACAACAGATAAACCAACGACTCCAATGATAATATAAATCCAGTATGCGTATGATGGGGTGGTAGTTACATTGTTATCTTGTTTATTTTCAGGTGTTACATTAGTTTCTCCCCGTTCAGAACCTGTAGGATCACGATTCTCTTCTTCTATTCCTTCATCTATTTCCAGTGGATCCGTTTCAATGACTTCTTCTATATCTTCTATTGTTTCATAAAATGTTGTCGGGTTAACGAATCCTTGTGTTGGTTCAAAGGGAACCCAGCCAACTTCAGGAAAGTAAACTTCTACCCAAGAGTGGGCATTGGCATTCGTTATTTCGTAATATTGATAGCCATTTGGTAATGAGCCCGGATGGTCAATTTCTTGTCCACCGGTAAATCCTTTCACCCATCTTGCCGGTATATTAAGAGTTCGTAGCATGACGACCATGGACGTCGAGAAGTGATCACAATAACCTCTTTGTAAATCAAATAAAAAATGATCTACATAATCTTGATCTTCCTGAGGATAGGGAATATCCGTGATTTCATATTTAAAACCATGTCGATGAAAATATTGTTCAATCGCTTTTACTTTATCATAGCGTGTATTTTCAAAAGCTGTGATCTCTTGGACTAGCTCATAAACACGGTCAGGTAATGTATCCGGCACTTGGGTATATTGTTCAAGTATTTCAGGTGGATAATACCTTTTTGACTCCCGTAACATATTGAGATCATACATTGGATAATTATACGTCATGTTAAACGTATCTTTGATAAACGGATCCCCTGCCTGTTTGGTGATTGATCCGGTAAAATAATCGATTTGTAAACTGTCAGATTCATTTCCTTCTACTAAGCTGAGACCGTATGGATAACCTAACTTGCTCATCTCTACTTTGTCCTGATATTCAACTAGAACTTCAGCTTGCTTCGTTTCAATTTCTTCAGAAAAAGTTTGCAATGAAACCATGCCATTATCTAAGGGCTCAAAGTTTGGCTCAGTTGACGCAACCCAACCTTTCCCTGTATAAACGTCCTTTGTTTCTATTCGCCAATAATGCCGCTGTTCAGCCATAACATGAAAAACAGGAGTGTTATCTACATGAAAAGAGCCACCTAACTGTGAATCATCCTCACTATACCCTACTATACGCTTTGGACTATCAATAAATCCACTTTCACTTGTGTAACTCATAATCAACGGAACTGGATCAGGCCATTGCGGATCATATTTAGGTGCAAAATAACCTAGGCTTGCTGAAACGAGCACAATCATCACAATGGAAAAAATCCAACCGAAAATTTTGCTTCGAGACAATGATGTAAAGGATGATTCTGCTAACACTTTTAGCATATGGGTTAATCCTAACGCTATAAAGGCAATGAAAAATAAACGAATAATCGACAGTCGCCCATCGTATAGCGTAAATGTATCCAATAATAACAAATAAATAAATGTTAACATAATAAAAATAAAGATCCGCTTCATCGATACGAACCAATAATAGATTAAATAGCTCATCAACCATATAAGTAAAAGACATAAAAGGGTTCGAAAGCTATCAGATAAATGGAACCAATGTTGGTTCATAATCAAGCGAAAATTAATCTCGATTTCAAGGGACAATTCTTGTAACCAGGATATTGATAAAAAAGGTGAAACAAAATAGAGTTGATTGATGATCAGCAGTAAGCCTGATCCTTTCAAAAGAGCCGATAGCCACCAATTCACTTGAAACAGTGAAATAAGAAAACAAAAAATAGCGTAAATAATAAAGACGTTAATATTCGTCATTTCACCAAATTCTTTGAGGGGATAAAGCCATTCTAAAAATAGCAAAAAACCCAAACCATAAATAATTATTGAAAATATAGAAAAGATGTGTGGGTTTTTCATCATAGATTCACCTCAAGATAATTCCGAACAAGCTCCTGTTCAGTCAGCACAACAAGTTGAACGCCGATACGCGATAATTGTTCAGATAAGTGTCGGTGTTCATTTGTCTGTGTATCTTGTTTTCTTTGCAATAAAACAACAACAATCCCTTGGGATCGAGTATCAATTTGTTTCATGACCTCAACGAAGGCTATATCTAGCTGAGTGGTAATCAAACATATGGTAACTCGCCTATATGATGCAATTGCATATTGAAATTGTTTCGTGAATGATTGTTGGGATGATGGTTGTGTCAAGGCTAGGTAACGTGAAGCAATCTGGATTTCATGTTCATTAGCTAAGGAAAAATGCTTTGTTTCCTTACCGATCGAAATAAAATCAGCCATGGAATTTACTTGATCGATCGAGTTTATGAGTGCATTGGTAAGTTCAACAGCCGCTTCAAAAAGCAAAGGGTTGAATTGACTCCCTTTTGTCCGATCTAAAATTATTAATAGCTCTTGATTTTTTTCTTGATCAAATTCTTTCGTCATGATGTGATTGTTTTTCGCTGTTTGTTTCCAATCAATCCAAGAATATTTATCACCAGGAACATATTCGCGTACACCAGTAGCCATATTCGTATAGTGAAAATGCCATACGGAATTCATCAAGGCTCCTTGTTGACTATTGAAAGTTTGTTTGTTCATGATGAGTTGTCGTTCGGCTGGATAAACAAGTAGAGATGATTGAGATTGTAAATGAACTTTTTTCTTAATGAAACCAAAGATATCCCCAGTTTCAATCTCAATATGCTCTAAAACATGTTCACCACGAGGAATTTGCTTTATTTCATAAGTCAGTTCCATTTTTCGGCGAAACAATGGAAAAATAGCTTGTTTCATATTTCGATTGATCGTTAATTGGGCTGGTCGATTGACATATCGGTATTTTCTTGGTCCAATATCGATCCGCTTTAATGAGTCCGGTAACTTTTCTTCTACTAAAGTATATAGAAGAGGAAAGGGTAGCGACCGTTTAATTTCAATCGTAACATGCAAAGTATCACCGGCGAATATCGCTGCTGATGAAAATTTACGCGTTACTTTAATATCATGCAAAGGATATACAAATAAACAAAACTGATAGAGCAAAATAGGTAAATAGCTAAAAAATAAAAACCAGCTAACAAATCCACCTTGAAACATCGCATAAGCATATAAAATAACCAACATCATGACAATAAAGAGTAAGTTTCTTACGGTACGTAAGGAAGATCTCATGACATATATTCCTCTCGAATCGGTACGCTCACTTGTTGAAGGATTTCTTGCATCAGATCGAGACTTGTTTTACCTTCATAGTTTGCTTCTTGCGTCAAGATTAATCGATGGGATAATACATAAGGTGCCAAGTATTTCACATCATCTGGAATAACATAGTCCCTGCCTTCCAAATAAGCAAGGGCCTTAGCCGTTTTCATCAGGGCGATCGATCCTCGGGGACTCACACCTAAATAAATGGCTTGATGATTTCGGGTTTTTGCAACAAGTTGAATAATGTATTGTTGAATATTTTTATCGATATATACATTTTGTACTTCCGCTTGAATATGAATGACATCTTGCTTACTGATAACCGGTTTTAACTGATCAATTGGATGGCCTTTATCTGTCTGCATTAACATCGTTAACTCTTCATCTGCAGATGGATAGCCCATTGTTAATTTTAAAATAAACCGATCCAACTGAGCTTCAGGTAATGGATGGGTTCCTTCATATTCAAGAGGATTTTGCGTGGCCATGACAAAAAAGGGGTCCTGTAAAGGCATAGTTTTACCGTCAACTGTCACATTATTTTCTTCCATGCCTTCTAATAGTGCTGATTGGGTTTTCGGTGACGTCCGGTTTATTTCATCCGCCAAAACGACATTGCCAAATATCGGTCCAGGACGAAATTCAAAGACAAGATCTTTTGGGTTGTAAATCGACACACCGGTAATATCTGAGGGTAGTAAATCGGGAGTAAACTGAATGCGTTTGAAGTCACAATCTATTGATTTGGCAAGGGAACGAACGAGCATTGTCTTTCCAACTCCTGGGACATCCTCGATCAATACATGTCCTTTTGCCAATAAACCTACTAAACTTAATTTAACAACCTCTTCTTTACCAACGATCACTTGATTCATATTGATTAAAACTTGTTGTATTTTTTCTTGATATACCGAAGTAACCTGCATGACGCATCCCCTTCCAGACACTATTTTGTATTATAACTATACTAAAATTAGAGAGCTTGTTAAAGGGAAACGTTATTCATGAGAGGCATTTGACTAGATTGAAAAACATGGTGTAGAAATGAATTGTACTTGTTGCTAGATTTATTTTTTAAGGATCTTTGTTTCATGTGCAAAAAAAAGAGAACTTCCGACTTTCTGGAAGTTTGATGATTTTACCTTGTTAATTTAGGTAACATTAGTCTAATCGATATAATTTTTGATAGCAGAAAACCCGAAGCTAAAGGTAAACTAGAACACACATTAGTTTAAGCCCTCGTATTAATCTTTTTCGGTAAAAATGCTTTAAAATCCTTGCTGCCTTAGCCTGCTCAACCGTTGGATAATGACGATGTTTCGATTGCAAATTTAGTTAACCTAAGTGTATCTTAGGTTATAGCCTAATAATTGTTGTTTGTTGGTACCCCATAAAAATTTTGTATCACTCCTTGGTTAACCTTCTCAATTTTCAATCCTTAAGTGCCATAGCAACAGCCACATACGATCTGTTATCGCTTTACCTTTCGCTCATGACAATCCAGTTACCATCAAAAGGATCTTTGAAGTAAATAAAATAGGCAAAACCTTTATCTTCTATTTTAGTAATTTTTGCCTGAGCATTTTTTAAGTGATCTTTTATTTGCTCAACTTGCCATTTACTTTTAAAAATAAAAGGTGACCATTGGGTAGTTTTATTTCTCTCTATATGACTTTCAATGATTAAATTAGGACCTTGATATAGGGACAGCATATAAAACTGCTGTTCTTGATCCATAAGTACCTTAAAATTTAAATGCTCAACATACCAATTGACGGCTTGCTTGATTTGGCTTGGATCGATAGTCATTTGGATCGCTTCAACACAAGAAAGGATCGACTCGGCTTGTTTCTGTACGTCAGGTTGTAACGGCTCAGCTTGCGGCTGCCAACTATTTTCTAACCATAGTTTATTAACCTCATCAGCAGAAAGTTGCCGGTGATAAATACGAATGTCATCGATAATCCCATGAAAATAAAAATAGGGTTCGTTGGTTGCTTTTCTACCAATATATAAAGCTTCGAGATCATTTGGGCTGATCGTTCCCTCTTGTTTATTTACTAATAAACCATTCTGGTAGAGGTAAAAAGTATGATTATGATAAGTAACAGTAATGTGATACCAATAGTTAGCTTGGACTGGTGTATCAACAGACAAATCAGGGTCTTGTAAAAACCGATGAAACGTAAGGTGATGGTCATAAGTGCTAAATTGAAATACGCGACGTCGACGGTGGCCATCTTGAGATAAGATTGCATGACGCCAACCCGATAACTGAGTATCTTCAGCATATTTGCACCAAAAAGATATCGAAAACGCATTCTCACTAATCTGAGGCGGTGGATCAACAACGATATAACTGTCTTTTCCATTAAAGTAATAAGCACGATTTTCCCTGCCAAAACGATCAGCACATAAACGTGCACCATAAACCTTGCCATGATAATGATTTCCGCTTGTATCTTGAGCATTACCGTCAAACAAATATTCAGCGACTAATCCTTCACGCAATGATGCATTCTTTAGCTTTCTTGCAAATAGATCATCAAGGGTAATTTGAAACACATCACAAATCAATGATAGTAAGGAAATATCTGGCCATGACTGTTCATTTTCCCATTTACTGACTGCTTGTGATGTTACACCTAAACGTTGGGCCAATTGTTTTTGCGAAAGCCCATGTTCTGCTCTTAATTGATAAATTCTTTGCGACATTTTTTTTAGGTCATTCACAATTGTTACTCCTTTCTCCATTAAGGTACTATCATTGTATCCGATGAATGATGAGGAAACACTAACGTATTAGTAGAATTCAGGCAACAGCATGCAACGATTAGTTGAATACGTCGAGGTACCCGTCCCTATAAAGCAAAAAAGTCCTTTTCATCAACATACGAGTTTGATAAAAAGGACTTTCTGTTAATTTAATCTAGATTTTTAAAGTATGGATTTCCTTTCATACCAACCCAGAGATCTGATTGTTCAAGTAGAGAAGCTAATTGCAAGAGACGATGTTCCTCTCCTTTTTGGGCAATAACTTGCACGCCTAATGGTAAACCTTCCGCTGTTAAATGAACCGGTACTGACATCGCTGGTTGTCCTGTTAAATTCGCCAACTGTGTAAACGGCGTATAGGTTAAACT
>CALAMD010000122.1 GCA_937925695.1 uncultured Bacillaceae bacterium
TCAGACAAGAGAACTGCCTGATAATGTGACCAATTTAATGTATGCCTTACAAGCGTCCCTAGAACGAGCTAAAAAAGACAAACCTAAAGCAAAGAAAACAACAACAAAAAGGAAAAAAGTAGCAAAGTAACAGGTTTTTCCCCTATAATATGAATAAAGGGGGATGATTTATTCACCATTTTTACACTCTTATATCATTTTTGCGGTCCATTTACACCAAGATAACAACTTCTTTAAGATCTGATAAAACCCAAGTATTGACCTAAAAAAAAGGTTATCATGGGGGACACCAAAGAAATGGGACAAGGGTGAGTAGAAAGTGGAAAGAAATCCTTACTTTGATAATGCAAAATTGTTGTTAATTTTTCTAGTTGTTTTTGGTCATATGATTCAACCTTTTATAGATAGTTCTCGATCATTAAATACGTTATATATGTGGATTTACACATTTCATATGCCAGCTTTTATTTTCCTATCAGGTTTCTTTGCTAAAGGATGTAAAAATGTTAAGGATCTTATTAAATTAGCGCAAAAGATCCTTATCCCCTACATGATCTTTCAATTGATCTATACAGGTTATTATTACTTGATTGGCAAGAGCAATTGGCAAGTAAATTTATTTTATCCTCATTGGTCGTTATGGTTTTTATTTAGTCTATTCAGCTGGCATTTACTCCTTTATTGGTTTAAAAGAATACCCCCTCTGATGGGCATGCTCATTTCCGTTCAAATTGGTTTAATCGTCGGTTATATTGGTGATATTGGCCATATGTTTAGTTTATCAAGGACCTTTGTCTTCTTCCCATTTTTCCTTGCCGGGTATTGGCTAACAACGAAGCAAGTGATGATTCTGAAGCGAAAAACAATACAAATGGCTTCATTAGCAATCATGATTGTGGTTGCCATTCTGATCTATATTGCGCCAGAATTTAATTCTGGCTGGTTACTAGCTTCAAAATCCTATGATGACTTAGGTCTGCCGGAAATTGGTGGACTGGCTCGTTTACTTGTATACTTTACCTCAACATTGATGGTAATTGGTGTCTTAGCATGGGTACCGCAAAAACGATTTAAGTTTACGTATTTAGGTGAAAGAACCTTGTATGTATATTTATTGCATGGATTTTTCATTCAATTTTTCCGAGAAGCAGATTTGTTTACCGTCAACAATCTCTTTGATGTGATCGGCCTAGCTATTTTATCAGCCATGCTGGTATGGCTGCTATCTAGCAAACCAATACAAGGGATTTGGCAACCATTTATTGAAGGCAGAGCAACGATTATTAAACGTGTAATAAGTGATCATTGAGGCCAATATCTTCCGGCTCCTTTAGGTTCACCCCCCCTTATATAGGAGGGATTTTGTCAAAGTATGTCATTGTCTGTAAAGTTTGTAAATTTTTAATTTTCCTATTGATTATCTGTATATTTATCTGTACAATTATAATAACCTCCGGCGATATCTGAATGATTCTTTTTTTTCGAGAGGGGGAATCTTAGCGTTATGATAAGCTTTTTAGAAGTGTGTAAACATACTAAGAATAAGCTTGGAAGAGATTTACATCAAAAAGAAAAAGAGTTTTTACAGTGGATGTGCCAACGCTATGAAATGGAAAAGGCAAAAAGTAAGCAGTCAGATGAGTATGGACCATAAGCCACTTTGAAAAGACATTCGGAATGATCTTCATCTTGATACATTATCTATTAATGAACTTGAATAACACGTCTTATATATTATTGCACTTTCTTCATGAGTCTTGGGACACCAAGGCTCATTTTATTGGTGTTGTCGAGAGAAAATAGTGTAAGATATGAGTAACGAATAGTATCGACAAGGATGGATAACAGTGGCCGTTTCAAATAGAACCATTATTACAAAAATGATTGATGAATTGGAGAAGGCAAAGACTCATCATGATCACGTAACAACGATGAAAAAGCATATTGAAAATGTGAAACTTCTCTGTGAGTTGTTATTAGAAGCAGATCAACCTGAGAATAAAAGGATTGAAACAACGGATCTATCGGCTCAAGAACTAAAAGTCATGTTAGGTGATAGTCATACAAATAAAGCTCAACAAGGTAAATTAGATACACAAAAAAGCAAGCCTGACTTTTACGACGAAGGGAATGGCGATTCTATTTTTGATTTTTAGTGCTGATCGATGGAAAGGCCTATATAATAAATCTACGTTCACAAATAAAAAGATGACACATGTATGGAGTGTCATCTTTTTTACTGCTACAAGGTGAATAAAACCAAAAAAAATCACTATCGTGGTTCGTAATTTGACAATTGATTTTGCCCTTGGAATGGGTAGGAATAGTTGATTTCTTCATCGAAGGTAACATAGTCTAGGTATACCATTAGCAATAAATATCTTCGCCCTGTTTCAGGGTCACTAATAATGATATGGTCTCTTCCTGCGGCCTCAATAATCCCTTTAAATACTTTCGTGTTTCCACCATTTCTCCCTTCAAAGGTCATATAAATAGTGGCCAATTTCCCACGATTTAAACGTAAAATATTTTCAATATAGGACTGTTGGATAGGTAACATACCTTGTTGCCCTGCTTGAGTCCCTCCTTGACCTTGGCTTGGTTGTTGTTGCCGAAGATCATTTGGAAAATAGGTTGGTACAGTATAAGGGTTATAAAATGGGCCAGGGACTCCGCTATAATGGTAGCCTACTTGTTGTTGATTGTCAGTCATAACACTAACCTCCTATGGTGTTAATATCAGCAATTGAAATGATAGAAATAACGTTTTATTTCTATCCTTGGTTTCATGCTAAAATTTTTTGGTTACATCAATAAACAGCTGGACATTCTGAAGCTAAAGGTGAAAAAAAGCAATGAGATTGAAATCGTCCTGTGTTCCATTGGCCGAACCATTGGGCAGGACACGCGCCTTCAGGACGAAAAAACCATAATGCATTTGTTGCAGGGTGGAAGCGTTCTCCTCTAATTACACGTCTAGCTAATCGAATATCTTGCTCTCTAGCTCGTTGATAAAAATAGCCTTTCTGAGTTGCTTCAAAACCACCAGGGCTTTGAAAAACCATTTCTGTAATACTAGCTAAATCAAAATCTAAACACCTCGCTAAGACCCGATTAACGCCGACGTTACCTACCATTAACATGCCTAATTGTCCGTCGCCTTCTGCTTCAGCACGCATGAGCCGAGCTAGCAATCTTACTTCTTCTTCATTCGCTTTGACAACAGCCATCTGGTAACACCTCACTTCTGTATATATGTATGCAAGGTTGGGAAAGATGTGTGTCAAAAGTCCAGAAAATGCCTACCGTGTTAAAACGATGTGTTTTAGTGTGAACCTATTGTTTAACACATGTTTTGGCCATCCGTTCAAGTGAAAAATTGCGATTCGCCGAATCAAACGCGATATTCGCCGAATCTACCTTGATAATCGCTGAATAATTTCGATATTCGCCGAATCAAACGCCATATTCGCCGAATCCCCCATGATAATCGCCGAATCACATAACGACGCGGTAACAAATAATGTTTAATTTTGTTAATATAGGATTGGTTTGGTGGACAAGCCCATCCCCGATGTTAAATTTCGTTTAAGGAAATAGTAATTGCTTTAATAATCACTTTAAATAGGCTATCATGAGAAATAGTGAGCATTACCTTTTAAGTTAGAAAAGACGCTTTTTTGGCTATTAAATAATAAAAATATAATGGAGGCAAACCCATGAGTAATTTATTCGATGAATTAACGACCCAATTGGAAAACACAAATAAAGTTATTGTCTTTCCAGAGGCATTAGACGAGCGAATTTTAACGGCTGCTAGCAGATTAAGTAGCGAAGGGATTCTGACGCCATTATTAATAGGTGATGAAAAAGAAATTAACGCAAAAGCCCAGGAGTTGGGTGTGAATATTGATCGTTGTCAACTCGTTAATCCACATGAATATGCTGATTTTAATGAGATGGTTGATGCCTTTGTAGAACGTCGTAAAGGAAAAGCAACTAAAGAGCAGGCCGAAGAAATATTGTTAAACGCAAATTACTTTGGTACGATGCTTGTTTATATGGGGAAAGCAGATGGACTCGTAAGTGGTGCTGTAAACTCGACAGGTGATACAGTTAGACCTGCTTTACAAATTATTAAAACAAGAGATGGGGTAAGCAAAACGTCAGGAATCTTTATCATGAACCGTGGTGAAGAAAGATACGTGTTTGCCGATTGTGCGATAAATATCTCACCTAATAGTGAAGATTTAGCAGAAATTGCGGTCGAAAGTGCTAAAACAGCCGAGCTATTTAATATAGAACCACGTGTCGCCATGCTCAGTTTTTCTACTAAAGGTTCAGCGAAATCACCTGAAACAGAGAAGGTTGTTGAGGCCCTGCAAATTGCCAAAGAAAAAGATCCATCACTCATTATTGATGGTGAATTTCAATTTGATGCAGCATTTGTGCCAGAAGTAGCTGTGAAAAAGGCACCTAATTCTGTCATTAAAGGAGATGCCAATGTTTTTGTATTTCCGAGCTTAGAAGCAGGGAATATCGGTTATAAATTGGTTGAACGCTTGGCTGGATTTGAAGCAATTGGGCCAATTTTACAAGGCTTGAAGAAACCAGTAAATGATTTATCACGGGGCTGTAACACTGACGATGTATATAAATTAGCATTAATTACTGCTGTCCAAGCAACCCGTTCATAATTTAACTCTGAACAAAATAAAACTGGAAACGACGGACGATTCGTTGTTTCCAGTTTTTTTGCATTCTCATACCAATGCTTATCATCTGTTAAGTTTATATTCGCTAATTTTCTCATTTCGCTTATGCATTTGAGCGAAGCGGGTCTCAAAAGTGGTTAACTCTTGATCTGTCAGCGGCGAGATAATGACTTCTTTACTCAACTTGGTAATAGTGTGTTTAATACGTTCAATCATTTGTTCGGTTGTTATCTCAGTATTTAACAAAGTTGCTAATGATGCCATTTTTTCCGGTTTTACTGTCGGATAAGTAAACGTTGTTTGTTCATTTTTTAAACTAAGATCATAAAAATCTCTTACTATTTCTGCTCGTGTTTTACTATCCCCATTCACATCAATATAAATATGAATGGTCACCCCGTTTTTTAATCTCCGTTGCGAAATACCGGCAAATTTAACACCGTTAATGCTTAAATCATAATCACCGGGACAAAATGAACCAACAATTTCATAGGCCCGGATATTTGTCGTTAAATCTTGTAACGTTAATTGGACAAATTGATACATGATGTCATAGGCATCATTAATTGAGAGTTGTCTAGCTGCCGGCAAGATTAATGATAGATTAATGACTCCTTCATCTAATGCAACAGCCAAGCCACCAGAATTACGGATAATCACATCATATTGATGATGATGTAAAAAGCGGACCCCTTCCTCCAAATAGGGTAACCTGCCGTCTGGAATACCTAACACAACTGTTTTATCATGACTCCAGAGCCGTAGCGTAGCAGGTGAAGAATTGTCACTGACAGAAAGTGCGATTGCATCATCAATAGCAAAGGAGGTCATCGCCGAATCCATTTTGTTAACAGAATGATGTTTTGTTGTATGATCGAGTAAGCGAATTGTTTGCGTCTTTAAGTAGTTTTTCCAATTATCCATGCCAATCTCCTTTAAGGGCTTATCCTTTCGAGAACAAGCTATCTATTATATAATATAGCAAAGTGGATGAAAAAGTGGGTGAAAAAACGATTGGTTTATAAGGATCAGAAACTTGATGAAGTTAAAGTGTTTAAGGATCCGGTTCATCGGTACGTCCGAGTAAGTGATCGGGTGATTTGGGATTTAATTGGTACACCCGAATTTCAGAGATTAAGAAGAATTAAACAGCTTGGTACGACCTTTTTAACATTCCATGGTGCTGAACATAGTCGTTTCAATCATTCATTAGGAGTCTATGAAATTGTTCGCCGAATCATTGACAAATTCGAATCATATACCGAATGGCCAGAGGAAGAACGGTTACTTTGCCTTTGTGCAGCTCTCCTTCATGATTTAGGCCATGGTCCATTTTCACATTCTTTTGAAAAAGTATTTAGCTTAGATCATGAAAAGATCACGAAGGCAATTATTTTAGGTGATACAGCAGTAAACCGAATTCTTGAAAAAGTAGAACAAGGATTTGCTGCAAAAGTAGCTAGTGTTATTGATAAATCATATGATGATAAACTTATCGTCAGTTTAATATCAAGTCAAACCGATGCAGATCGCATGGATTATTTACTACGAGATGCCTATTATACAGGTGTTAGTTATGGCCACTTCGATTTGGATCGAATTTTACGGGTAATGCGTCCAACTAAAGATCAAGTTGTGATTAAATCAACCGGGATGCATGCGATTGAAGATTATATTATGTGTCGTTATCAAATGTATTGGCAAGTCTATTTTCATCCGGTCACAAGAAGTGCCGAAGTTATCTTAACAAAAATTCTTGACCGAGCCAAATATCTCTATGAAACGGATTATGTTTTTTCTCTCGAACCGACTCATTTCATCTCATTCTTTCATGAAGATCATGAAATAAATATCCATGACTATTTTAAATTAGATGAGTCGGTTGTTCTGTATTATTTTCAGCTCTGGCAAGATGAACAAGATCCAATATTAAGTGATTTAAGTCATCGGTTTGTTAATCGTAATTTATTTAAATATATTGAGATTAATCCAGTAGAAGAAATGGATAAATATGAGCAGTTACGTGAGCTCTTTAAAGAGGCACAAATCGATCCAGATTACTATCTAGCTATTGATTCTTCATCTGATCTACCATACGATTTTTACCAATCAGAAGAAAAAGAAAGAATGCCGATCTTTTTAATGATGCCAAATGGTGACTTCAAAGAACTATCAACCCACTCTGAAGTTGTTGAAGCTATTTCGAGAAAAAGACGAACTGATCATAAATTATATTTTCCGTTAGATTTCATCGAGCAAATTTCACAACCCGAGTTACAACGAAAGATACTCGATTTATTGTCTTATCAAATGTATGAAGAAGAACGATTTGATGAAATATAAATAGATAGATCATAACAACTGGCAAATAACCAATTGATGATGAAGCAGAGGGAGGAATATGATCGTGAGTTTTGATCAGTCTGCAAATCAAAATAAGAAAAAGCGTAAAATGTTTACGATTATCAAGGACGATCCGACCGATGGACATGGTGGTTTTGGTGCAGGATCGATCTCATTAGAAAACATGTCCTCAGTCATTGTTGACCCTAACAAAAATGAAGCATATGTTGATATGGATGCGATGCATGCCCGTAGTGAGATCGAACGTCGTGTACGTTATTATCCAGATAAAAGTAAGGTTCCAAATGGTCTATTATATTGGATTGTTTGGGTTACTGTTGAAAGAGGAGAAAACGGTCCCTATTATTCAGGTGTAGCCGCGAGTGAATTACGGATTGATCGTCCTAACAAACGCGCTTATAAGTCAATGCCTGAACATGTATCTCATATGGAAAAATCCTTAAAAGGCGAAATCGTTGTTGATCATATGGATGACCATTCTAAAAAGCTCTTATATGAATTTCTACAAACTTTTGATGAAAAACTATGGAAAAATTCCGCGGAAAGACTTAAAAAGGCATTCAAATATTGAACATTTTGTGACATTTCTTAAATCAGTCCTTATATTCTTGTTCTTTCCCCATAGAATTTGTAAGATATAAATACATGGGCAACATGTTTTACTAGGGCAATAAAGGAGCTAACGAGCCATTCGGTTAGCTCCTTTATTGTTTTTATACCTTTACATAAAAAAATCAAATAATCGCTCAAGCATCCCTTTCTTTTTCTGATCATTACTTTCTTCTGGTGGTGCGATCCTATTTTTTTGTTCGAGATGGTGGTGACAATAGGCTTTTGGCTCTGTACCTTTAATAAAATACATTTCTCTCTTCGATTGACAATGAGGCGTTGCCATGAGTCCAGTTTTTGGATCAATCGGGACTTTCACGATGCCTGTAGGAATAGGTCGGGTCTTGATTGGCAAATCCTCATGGGCTTTTTCCATCATATTTGCCCAGATAATTTTTGGATAAGCTCGTTCTTTTGCTGATTCAATCGCTCGATTATCATCATAACCTGTCCAAACACCAACGACGAGATGGGGACTATAGCCAATCATCCAACTATCCGCCTTAGTCGTCCCAGATTTTCCGGCATAGGGATAGGATAATTGATCAGCTATCGTTGCTCCGGTTACTTCGGTATAACCATTTAACCGCATATCGAACATGCCTGTTAATAAATCATTTAAGATAAATGTCACCCGTTCATCGAGGATCCTCATAGGTCGAGTTGTTTTTCGTTCATAAACAACCCGGTTTGATCGATCGACTATTTTTTGAATGGTATGCCCTTGTAATTGATACCCCCCATTGGCTAACATACTATATGCCTCAACCATTTCATGTAGGGAAACTGATGCAGTCCCGAGGGCTAAGGAAGGAACGGCTGGTAACTCGCTTTGAATCCCAAATTTACGCGCAGTTTCTATTAATACTTCCGGCCCAAGATATAAATTCGTTTTCACTGCGTAAATATTATCAGATAGGGCGAGGGCTTGGGCTAGTGTGATCGGTTCATAGGCATAGTAGCCATTGTAATTACTCGGTTGGTAAACTTCATTATTTTCAAGGATAAAAGAAGTTGGTCGACTTAATAAGGTGGTTGCTGGCGTGTAATCCTTTGCTAATGAAGCATAGTATAAAAAGGGTTTAAAGGTAGACCCTGCCATTCTTTTCGCTTGAATGGCTCGATTGAAAGGACTCTGATTGTAATCTCGTCCTCCTATAAGTGCTAAAATAGCCCCGGTTTTAGGATCCATAGCCATGGTAGCAATTTGAAGATCGCTACTTGCCTCAATTTGTTTGATTTCCCCTTCGAAAAATAATTGTTGTTGATGATCTAACGTCGTATGAATTTGATATCCGCCAGATCTAATCGCCTCTTCATCTAACTGTAATATTTCTTTTGCCTCTTGGAGGACGACATCAAGGAAATAAGGCGCGATTTCCTGTTGTAAATGTTCCTCTTGTCTAATGTATATGAGATCTTGTTCTAACGCTTCTACGTAGCCTTGTTCAGAGATCATCTCGTTAGCTAACATCGCTTGTAAAATTTGTTGTTGACGTTGGTTGGCATTTTTGCTGTTATTCAGTGGCGAGTAGTAAGTCGGTCCTTTAGGAATGGCAATTAACATAGCCGCTTCAGCCAATGATAGTTCATCAGCATGTTTGTCAAAAAAATATCTACTGGCCGATTCAATACCATAAATCCCATGGCCAAAGTAAATCATATTCAAATAACCTGCCAATATCTCTTCCTTTGGATAAAACATTTCTAAGCGAATAGTGTAAAAAGCTTCTTTTATTTTTCGAGACCAGGTTTTCTCATGGGATAAAAATAGGTTCCGAGCATACTGTTGGGTAATCGTGCTGGCCCCTTCCTTTAAGGAAAAACTCGTTATATTTTTCCACAGGGCACCAATAATCCTTTTTAGGTCAAAACCATGATGCTCATAAAAATGTTGATCTTCGATTGCGATGGTTGCATCAATTACTTCGGGTGAAATATGATCAAGATCAACCCAAATCCGTTTTTCTAAGCCTGTCTCCTCAGCTAGGATCTCACCTGTTCCAGCATAATAAATCGTTGGTTGTTCATGTGCGAGCGGAGGGGGACCTAATAAAAAACAGACCATATATATACTCACAATGGTTATTACGACGACAGAAAGGCCAATTAGCAAAAATTTGTTTAACATCCTCATTACTTTTATCATTGTTTTGAGCTCCATTTGTCAATAAAAATATATCTATAATTATTATGGGAACAAATAAGTAGATTTAAACTAGAGATGGAAAAAGAGATTGAAAATGATGAAGATGTGCTATTATAATAAAATACCGTATATAATCTAGTTTATGGGGCGATATCATTGGCAAAAGGGCAACAACTTGTTACAATTCAACTACGCTCAACGATTGAAGATGAAGAGGAAACAGCAATCCATACAACAGAACATAAAGGTCGCTATTATCATAAAGACCACGTTGATATTCTCATATTTGAAGAAGACCTTGAAGGGGAAAAAGTGAATAACTTGATTACGATTCACACCGACAAAGTCAATATTAAGCGCTCGGGTGTGATTGGAATGAATCAACGTTTTGAAGTGAATCAAACAACAGAATCCTACTATCAACATCAATTTGGTCAATTTCATATGGAAACTCATACAGAAAGCATTGAATATCAATCATTACACATGTATGATATAGGGAAATTAATGATTGTCTATACAGTTACCTTAAATGGTGAGATAGAGCGAAATCATGTATTAGAACTTACCTATTATGAGGAGGGTATTTAATGAGTATCTTAGCGAAAACAGAACAGCTCTTGAAAGACCAAATAGCAGAAGCAATTTTAGCTGCTAATCTTGCTGAACAGGAGCAATTACCCGAAATTATGTTAGAAAAACCAAAAGATAAAAACCATGGTGATTTTGCTACAAATATTGCGATGCAACTAGCGAGGATAGCGAAAAAAGCACCACGTCAAATAGCAGAAGATATTGTTGAACAGATCGATCGAACGAAAGCTTCCATAGAGAAGATTGAAATTGCTGGCCCTGGCTTTATTAATTTTTTTATGAAGAGTGATTTCTTAGGTGCACTCATACCCGTTATTTTAGAAGCTGAGGATGCTTACGGTCAGTCACAAATCGGAAATGGTCAAAAAGTGCAGGTTGAATTTGTGTCCGCCAACCCAACAGGATCATTGCACCTTGGCCATGCTAGAGGCGCTGCTTATGGTGATGTTCTCTGTAATGTCTTAGAAGCGACAGGTCATCAAGTTGAAAGAGAATATTATATTAATGATGCCGGGAGTCAAATTGATAATTTAGCTTTATCGATCGAAGCAAGATATTTAGAAATACTCGATCTTCCTGCCAATATGCCTGAAGATGGTTATTTTGGTCAGGATATCATTAACATAGCTTCGTCCATTTTCAAAGAAGATGGCGATAAATGGGCACAAGAAGAACAAACAAAACGGTTAGCCTATTTTAAGGAATACGGGCTGACTTATTTAATTAAACAAATTGAACAAGATTTGCGTGATTTCCGTGTTGAATTTGATAATTGGTTCTCAGAAAGGTCACTCCATGAAGGTGATCAAATCCCTAACGTTTTATCATTACTAGAAGAAGATAATTATACGTATGAAAAAGACGGGGCAACATGGTTCCGTTCAACAGAATTTGGTGATGATAAAGATCGCGTGTTAATTAAAAAAGATGGTAGTTATACATATTTAACTCCTGATATAACGTACCATCAAAATAAGTTTCAGCGTGGTTTTGATAAAGTCATTAATGTCTGGGGTGCGGATCATCACGGCTATATTCCGCGGATGCGAGCAGCAATTCTCGCTTTAGGTTATCCAGACGAGAAGTTCACAGTCCAAACGATTCAAATGGTAAGTCTCCTAGAACAAGGAGAAGCGGTTAAAATGAGTAAGCGTAGCGGCAATGTTGTTACGCTTCGAGAATTAATTGAAGATGTTGGCGTCGATGCTGTTCGTTACTACTTTGTCATGCGTTCTAATGATTCCCATCTGGATTTTGATATTGATCTAGCCCGTAAACAATCAACGGATAATCCAGTATTTTACGTACAATATGCCCATGCTCGTATTTGTACCATGTTAAAACAAGCTGAAAAGCAAGGCTTTATGACAGATGATCAATATGATGCCAAGTTACTAGTGACCGAGAAGGAAGTAGACCTATTAACAAAGTTAGGCGAATTCCCGCAAGTTCTTGAAGATGCTGCCAAAAAGTATACCGTACATCAAGTGACCCAATATGTATTTGATCTTGCTGCCTTACTGCATAGTTTTTATAATGCCGAAAAAGTACTTGATGCAAATAACATTGAATTAACAAAAGCTAGAATTGCCTTAATGAAAGCAGTAAAAATTACGATTGCCAATGGGCTAAAAATTATCGGTGTGAGCGCACCAGAAAAAATGTAATCAGGTAACCAATGAAAGATGAGCAAATGTTCACCTTTCATTGGTTTTTTATCTATTTGGGGTCACGGTGTCTTGTTTCTTACCCATATGGTTGGAAAAGAGATTTGATCATTAGTCGAAAAACTCTGTTTATACAAACATCTTTGATTATGCTTTTTCTAAGCGAAAAACTATGATACATTTTATAATAACTTTGAATTGATGAAAGGGTGTTAAAAGATATGAGAAAAGCTGTCATTGTCTCAGGTGCTAGAACACCGTTTGGAAGATTTGGTGGAAAATTGAAGTCGTTAACAGCATCCGATTTAGGCGCAAAAGCGATTAGAGGAGCCCTAGATCGGGCAGAAATAGCTGAAGAAGAAATAGATCATGTCATTATGGGAACTGTTTTACAAGGTGGTCAAGGGCAAATTCCGTCACGACAAGCAGCACGAAAAGCTGGAATCCCGTGGACAGTACAAACCGAAACAATTAATAAAGTGTGTGCATCAGGGTTACGAAGTGTTACGTTAGCCGAGCAATTGATTAGACTCGGCGATGCTGATGTCATCGTTGCCGGTGGAATGGAAAGTATGAGTAACGCTCCCTACTTTTTACCAGATGCCCGTTGGGGAAATCGCATGGGCGATAAAACCGTTAAAGATATGATGATTCACGACGGTCTAACTTGTGCTTTTAGTGGGGCCCATATGGGAACCTTTGGAAATAGCACAGCAGAAAAACATGAGATTACTAGAGAACAACAAGATGAATGGGCGTTGTTAAGTCATCAAAGAGCGATCAAGGCGATAGAATCTGGTAAGTTCGCTGATGAAATAGTCAGTGTTGAAGTGCCCCAGCGTAAAGGGGATCCACTGATTGTTGATACGGATGAAGCACCGCGAAAAGATACGAGTATCGAAGCCTTAAGGAAATTAAAACCAGCATTTGGTGCAGATGGAACGATTACAGCCGGCAATGCACCAGGAGTTAATGATGGTGCTTGTGCCTTTGTCGTGATGGCTGATGAAAAAGCAAAAGAGTTAGATCAACAACCGTTAGCATATATTTTAGGACATGCAGCTGTTGCAGTTGAAGGAAAAGACTTCCCAGAAACGCCAGGGCTTGTTATTAATGAATTATTGAAGAAGACAGGAAAGAAAAAAGAAGACATTGATTTATTCGAAATTAATGAAGCCTTTGCTGCGGTTTCATTAGTGAGTGCCAAGATTTCAGGTATTTCCCCGGATAAAATCAATGTTAATGGTGGAGCCGTAGCTTTAGGCCATCCAATCGGAGCGAGTGGAGCCCGAATTATTTTAACGCTAATTTATGAATTGCAGCGTCGTGGCGGTGGTTTAGGAATCGCAGCCATTTGTAGTGGGGGCGGACAAGGTGATGCAATTTTATTAGAAGTACCAGCAACTAAGTAAATAAACAATAGCGCGATTGATTGTGATCATCGTGCTATTTTCCCATAATAAATGCTTGTAAGCCACCAACATTTCAATCATATTTACTTTAAAAAAACACATAAAATGTAAGTGCTTACATTAATGTATTTTTATTCAAAGTATAAAAGCTTGCTGTTTGCCAAGAATTTGATAAAATTATTGTTCGTGAAGTTGAGCGATGCTTAATGATTCCTTATCTCTACAAATGATGATTGGCTAATTTTTCATAGCATATCATCAAGTATAAATCATAGGTTAAACATAATAATTGTGATGTAGAAAATCTAAATACTAGTTGGCCTAGCCTTGCATTATGATTAAAAGGAGTGTATGAGATGAGCTTGCAAAATTACAGCCAAGAAGAAATCACTAAAATGTCCCTTGTTGAACTTGCTAAATTAATCATGCTAGAAGAAAGAAAACCTATGAAATTTAATGATCTATACGATAAGGTCTCTTCCTTAAAGGGATTGACAGAAGACGAGAAGCAAGCACGAATCGGTCAATTTTATACTGATTTAAATGCAGACGGTACGTTTACTTCCAACGGATCGAATACATGGGGCTTAAAGCGTTGGTATAGTACAAATAGTAAACAGGAAATTGACGAAGCTCAGGAAACAACGCAAAAATTGGTTAGAAGAAAGAAAAAAGCAATTGTAGAAGATGATGATGAAGACGATGATCTTGATTTAGATTTACTTGATGATAATCTTGATGATTTTGAAGATGATTTTGATTATGATGACGATTTTGATCTCGACATAGACGAGGACTTTGAAGAATTGGTGGAAGAAGAAAATTAACATCCGCTATTCATCTGTACATGCTTGACTTTTGTTTTACGAATGAGTAATATTTTAATTGGGCTCTTTAGATAATTTACAATAAAGTGCTCCCCTATGTAGGGGAGCACTTTTCTTTTTTTATATTATTCATATAAATTCTGTTTAATTTTCCTGAACTGTTGTAAAAATAAGTAAGAAAGAGGGATGAAAATGACTAAATATATATTTGTAACTGGCGGCGTTGTTTCATCACTAGGTAAAGGGATTACGGCTGCCTCCCTTGGACGTCTGCTCAAAAATAGAGGATTAAAAGTAACGCTTCAAAAATTTGATCCTTACATAAATGTCGATCCTGGGACGATGAGTCCTTACCAACATGGTGAAGTTTTCGTAACTGAAGATGGTGCGGAAACAGACTTAGATTTAGGTCACTATGAGCGTTTTATTGACAGTGATTTAAATCAATATAGTAACGTGACGACAGGTAAAATCTATTCCAGCGTCATTAAAAAAGAACGAAATGGTGAATATAATGGTGCAACGGTTCAAGTCATTCCCCATATTACAAATGAAATTAAAGATCGCGTTTATCGGGCTGGTGAAACAACGGAAGCCGATGTTGTCATTACAGAAATTGGTGGAACAGTTGGCGATATCGAATCGTTGCCGTTTTTAGAAGCCATTCGACAAATTAAAAGTGATATTGGTCGCGACCATGTGATGTATATACATTGTACCCTGGTACCATATATTGCAGCTGCTGGCGAGATTAAAACAAAACCAACCCAACATAGCGTGAAAGAATTACGTTCACTTGGAATCCAACCAGATGCGATTGTGTTAAGAACGGAACATGCAATTAGTAAAGATATGAAAGAAAAGATTGCTCTTTTTTGTGATGTGAATGAACAAGCCGTCATTGAGATGATCGATGCAGATACACTTTACCACGTGCCCATTGCTCTTCAAGAACAAAAATTCGATCAGCTTGTATGTGATCATTTAAGAATAGAGACTGGCGAAGCGGATATGACAGAGTGGATGCAATTAGTGAAGAAAGTTCGGAGTTTATCGAAAAAGATTGATATCGGTATTGTCGGAAAATACATCGAATTACAAGATGCCTATCTTTCTGTTGTTGAAGCTTTAAAACACGCCGGATTCGTTTATGATTTTGACATAAACATACATTGGATTAGCTCTGAGCAACTAAATCGTGAAAATGTCGACCAAACATTAGCCCATGTCGATGGCCTTGTTGTACCAGGCGGATTTGGTCATCGGGGTATTGAAGGGAAAATCGAAGCGATTCGCTATGCTCGGGAAGAGAAAGTACCTTTTTTAGGAATTGGATTAGGTATGCAATTAGCCATCGTCGAATATGCCCGTAATGTCTTACAGTTAACAGATGCTCATACAACTGAAATTAACCCGAATACGATTCATCCTGTTATTGACTTATTACCAGAACATAAAAATGTACCACTAAATGGCATGTTTCGGATTGGATCCTACCCATGTGTGTTAAAAGATGGTACGAAAACAAAGGAAGCCTATCAAGGGGCAAAAACAATTAAAGAGCGTCATCGTAATCGCTATGAATTTAATAACGAATTCCGTCAACAATTTGAGCAAAGTGATCTTTTGTTTGCGGCTACAAGTCCAGATGATCGTCTCATTGAAATCGTTGAATTAAAGGATCATCCTTGGTTTGTTGCCAGTCAGTTTCATCCCGAGTTTAAATCAAGACCAACAAAACCACATGCACTGTTTCAAGGTTTTATCCAAGCATCAGTAAACAATTATCAAAAGAAAAATAACAATTGAAAATGGTTACCTTGAATAACTCCAACTCAGTGGATTATTCAAGGTAATTTTTTTATTTTAATATAATAAAATGTTCTGTGAAAAGCAGGAATTTATTAACAAATCATCGAACTATGCCCATAGTTGATAAAATAAGGGTAGGGGTGTTCAAGTGAAAAATAAAATTCTCGTTGTTGACGACCAACCTGGTATTAGACTATTATTATCCGATGTTTTTACAAGCATAGGCTATCATGTAACTGTTGCCCAAACCGGTCAGGAAGCATTGGACAAAATTTTTAAGCAACGCTTTGATTTAATCCTGTTAGATCACGGACTACCTATCATTAATGGTCAAGAAGTCATTGAACAGATGGAACACAAAGGAATTTTTGTACCGGTTATTTTAATGAGTGGTTTGATCGAAAATCTAAAAAGAGAGTATCTTCAACATAGCATGTTTATTAAAATTGTCGCCAAACCCTTTAATATTCTAGAAATGAGTCAGATGGTTAAGAAAATGTTAAGTTAATGATAAGCGGATGAGAACAACCTCAAGATGATCCCTGCTAATAGTTTGTATATCCTCAAGTACATTCATCTCTTCACCTCAGTTGTTCTGTTTTCCATAGTAATGATCATATTTATGTTCTGAATAAAAAATAAATAATTTTTCACTCATTTGTTGCTAATGCCTGTTCAAGTTGGTATTCTTATACTGAAGTATACAATTTTTTGGTTATTTAAACATCGTTAAGGAGGACTTGCAATGTCGATAGTTTCAATGAAAGAAATGCTTGAGAAAGCGAAGGAAAATAAGTATGCAGTTGGGCAATTTAATATAAATAATTTAGAATATGCCCAAGCTATTTTACAAGCTGCTGAAGAAGAAAGATCTCCGGTGATCATCGGTGTATCAGCAGGTGCAGCTCGCTATATGGGTGGCTTTAAAGTTACAGTCGCTATTGTTGAATCACTAATGGAAGCTTATGGAATAACCGTACCAGTAGCGATGCATTTAGACCATGGTAGCAGTTTTGAAGAGTGTGCTCAAGCCATTCACGCTGGTTTTAAATCAGTGATGATTGACGGTTCACACTTGCCATTAGAAGAAAATATTGCTTTAACTAAAAAAGTAGTTGAATTAGCACATATTCATGGTGTATCTGTTGAGGCAGAGCTTGGTCGTATTGGTGGACAAGAAGACGATTTAGTAGTTGATGATGCTGAAGCTGCTTATGCAGTTCCAGAAGAATGTGAAAGATTAGTAAAAGAAACGAATGTTGACTGCTTTGCACCAGCACTAGGTTCTGTTCATGGACCATACAAAGGTGAACCTAAATTAGGTTTCAAACAGATGGAAGAAGTTATGCGTTTAACTAATGTTCCTCTTGTACTACATGGCGGAACAGGTATCCCAACAAAAGATATTCAACGTGCTATCTCACTAGGCACAGCGAAAATCAACGTAAATACTGAGAACCAGATTGAACAGACAAAAGTTGTTCGTCAAGTCCTTGAAGAACAGCCTGACTTATATGACCCAAGAAAATATTTAGGACCTGGACGCGATGCGATTAAAGAAACGGTAATTGGAAAAATGCGTGAATTCGGTTCCTCTAATCGAGCATAATAACAACGAAGACTAAGAAACGAAGAAAAGGGGTATGGAATTTTCATGAAGTTTTTTATTGATACTGCAAATATTGATGAAATTCGCGAAGCTAATGCGTTAGGGATATTATCTGGAGTAACAACGAATCCAAGTTTAGTTGCTAAAGAAGGGGTTTCCTTCCACGATCGTCTTAAAGAAATAACAGCTGAAGTTTCAGGTTCTGTAAGTGCGGAAGTTATTTCTGAAGATGCAGAAGGGATGATAGCGGAAGGGAAAGAATTAGCAGCGATTGCTCCGAATATTACGATTAAAGTGCCAATGACATTAGAGGGTTTAAAAGCAGTTAAGACCTTTAGTGATATGAACATTGAGACGAATGTCACCTTGATTTTTAATGCTAACCAAGCATTATTAGCAGCTCGGGCAGGGGCAACATATGTTTCACCGTTTTTAGGCCGTTTAGATGATATTGGTCATAATGGAATGGAGTTAATTGCAACGATTGCTGAAATATTTGATATTCATGACATTGATACCCAAATTATTGCAGCGTCAATTAGACATCCATTACATGTCATTGAAGCTGCGTTAAACGGAGCACATATTGCAACGATCCCTTATTCAGTTCTCTCAAGTCTAGTCAATCACCCTCTCACTGATAAAGGTATCGAGCAGTTTTTAGCAGATTGGAACAAGCAAAATAATTAAATGCAGATTCTAAATCAGTGTACAATAAATCAGGACTTTTTCGATTAAAGTCCATGGTGTAGTCAATACGTGCAGGTCAATCAGTCGAACAATAATATTGATCTTGTGGGTAATAAAGTGGGGTCTTAATATGCAAAAGATGTTAATCGAAGGCGGAAAATTATTAAAGGGAACAGTAAGGATCAGTGGCGCTAAAAATAGCGCCGTTGCCTTACTGCCTGCTGCTATTTTGGCGGATTCTCATGTGACGATTGAAGGACTTCCTGATATATCAGATGTATATGTACTTAGTGAGCTTATTGAGGATATTGGTGGGAGTGCTACATGGGATGGACAAACCGTAACTATTGATCCCTCACAAATGGTACCGATGCCTCTTCCGAATGGGAAGGTAAAAAAACTCCGTGCCTCATATTACTTTATGGGAGCAATGCTCGGTAAATTTAAAGAAGCAGTGATTGGTTTACCAGGCGGGTGTCCTTTAGGTCCACGCCCTATTGATCAACATATCAAAGGGTTTGAAGCACTTGGTGCCCAAGTCACCAATGAACAAGGAGCGATATATTTACGAGCCAAAGAGTTAGTTGGTTCACGAATATATTTGGATGTAGTTAGTGTTGGTGCAACCATTAATATTATGTTAGCAGCTGTAAAAGCCAAAGGAAAAACCATTATTGAAAATGCAGCTAAAGAACCAGAAATTATTGACGTTGCAACCCTCCTAACGAATATGGGTGCTAAAATAAAAGGAGCAGGAACGGACGTTATTCGCATTGAAGGAGTCTCATCGTTAAGCGGATGTCGTCACACGATCATACCTGATCGCATTGAAGCTGGTACGTATGCTATTCTAGCTGCCGCTCAAGGCGAAGAAGTAATTATTGACAACGTGATTCCGCAACATTTAGAATCTTTATTAGCTAAATTACGCGAAATGGGTGTCAAAGTTGAAGAAAGTGATGAACAATTACTAATTGTCCCCGGACCTACACTTAAAAGTGTCGATATTAAAACGTTAGTTTACCCTGGGTTTCCAACTGATTTGCAACAACCATTTACTGCATTGTTGACTAAGGCTGAAAACACAGGTGTTGTAACAGATACGATCTATTCATCCCGACTAAAACACATCGATGAGTTAAGGCGGATGAATGCAGACATTAAAGTAGAAGGTGGCTCAGCGATTGTGTCTGGTCCAGTTCAGTTAGCGGGGGCGAAAGTAAAAGCAACTGATTTAAGAGCCGGAGCATCTTTAGTGATAGCTGGCTTAATGGCTGAAGGAATTACAGAAATAACCGGTTTAGAACACATTCAGCGAGGCTACGAAAACATTACAGATAAACTGTTAAATTTAGGTGCGAAAGTATGGCTAGAAGATTTGACACCGGAAGAGAAAGAACAATTGCAAAATTAACACAGTGAATTTTCACACTCATCTGTTTTCTGATTAAGTTTGGATATTTTTCATCAGATCACAGCCCCACATGTATTTTCTTTCCTTGTTACATAGGGGCTTTTAACTCTTTTTCCTTCCTAGTAAACAACCAACCATCTACAATAGAGTTGTATATTCATTTGTATTTCGCTACAATAAGAGCAATGTTTATGAAAAGTTATCATTGGCTACAATGATAACGGTTTTACTTCTCTCATTTGCTTCTGGCTCATCTTCAGAAAAATAATGTCTACAGGAAGTGGCATTCTCTTCATTATGATCAAAATCTTTACTAGTTTAAAGGAATGAATTAATTTTCATATCAAACAATGTTGGAATTAAAAAGAATAGGCATGGTGATTGTATGGCTTCTTTATCAATATCTCATTTAGAGACGTTAACTCTAAAGGAGATTTATGAACTTGCACGTCAATATAAAATTTCATACTACTCAAAATTGACAAAAAAAGAACTTATTTTTGCTATTTTAAAAGCCCAAGCTGAAAAAGATGGTTTTTTCTTTATGGATGGTATTTTAGAAATTATCCCTTCAGAAGGTTTTGGTTTTCTCAGACCGATTAATTACTCACCAAGTGCTGAGGATATTTATATATCAGCTTCGCAAATTAGACGCTTTGATTTAAGAAACGGTGATAAAGTTTCTGGGAAAGTAAGACCGCCGAAGGAAAATGAGCGTTATTATGGTTTGTTACATGTAGCAGCCGTAAATGATGAAGATCCAGAAACGGCTAAAGAAAGAGTTCATTTCCCTGCATTAACAGCCTTATACCCTGATCGGTTGATGAAACTTGAGCAGGATACAAATAAGTTGTCTACACGGATTATTGATTTAATGACGCCAATTGGCTTTGGGCAACGGGGATTAATTGTTTCCCCACCAAAAGCAGGAAAAACAATGATTCTAACTGAAATTGCCAATAGTATTACGAAAAATCATCCCGATGCCAAGTTAATTATTTTATTAATTGATGAGCGACCAGAGGAAGTAACAGATATTGAGCGTTCTGTTTCACCAGATGTCGATGTCGTAAGCTCGACTTTTGATGAAGTACCAGAAAGCCACATAAAAGTATCTGAACTTGTTTTAGAAAGAGCAATGAGACTTGTTGAACATAAACGGGATGTCATTGTTTTACTAGATAGTATTACAAGATTAACAAGAGCATACAACTTGGTAATTCCACCTAGTGGTAGAACACTTTCCGGCGGTATTGACCCGGCAGCCTTCCATCGACCGAAGCGCTTTTTTGGAGCAGCCCGTAATATTGAAGAAGGTGGAAGCTTTACGATTATAGCGACTGCCCTTGTTGATACCGGTTCACGTATGGATGATGTGATATATGAGGAATTTAAGGGAACAGGAAATATGGAATTACATCTAGATCGTCATTTAGCTGAACGAAGAATTTTCCCTGCCATTGACATTTTACGTTCAGGAACGAGAAGAGAAGAATTACTTGTTCCTAAAAGCCACCTTGATAAAATGTGGGCAATTCGTAATACAATGCAAGACTCACCAGATTTTCTCGAACGTTTCTTAAGAAGATTAAAGGCGACAGAAACAAATGAAGAGTTTTTACAAATGATGGATGATGAAATGAAACGTCGGGGAACAAGTCGATAAGATCATAGGTTTAGTGCAATCATAATTTTTTATTCAATTCATCTTACCTATTGCAAACATATTCACACACTGTTATAATCTTTTTATGTGAGTTGAGATAAGGTGTCGAATGATGTCTTTGACGAATTACACTGTCAACATGATCTGACAGGCAAGAAGGAGTGGAAAAAATGAAAAAAGGAATTCATCCAGAATATAGAAAAGTTGTTTTTCTAGATACGAACTCTGGTTATAAATTTTTGAGCGGATCAACAAGAACTTCTGATGAGACCATCGAATGGGAAGATGGCAACACATATCCTGTGATTCGTGTTGAAATTAGTTCAGATACGCATCCGTTTTATACTGGTAAACAAAGAGAAGACACTGCTGGTGGACGTGTCGACCGTTTCAAGAGAAAATACAATATGAAATAATTGAAATTGGTAGCATCTATCATGATAAAGTAAAACAGGCAATTAATAAATATTGCCTGTTTTTTTACGTTTGAATAGATGATAAAGGGAACAATAAATTACACACCTAACAGAAGGACCGCTTTTATTAACAACATTTAGTTATTCAAGGTTAAGGAGAGTCAGTAAATGTTTTTCAAACAACCAATCGGGTGGTTAGAAGTCATTTGTGGCAGTATGTTTTCAGGAAAATCCGAGGAACTAATCCGTCGTATACGTCAAGCAACTTTTGGTAAATTAGCTGTCCAAGTCTTTAAACCTGCTATCGATACACGTTATGATAAGGAGTTTGTCGTTTCCCATAATGGAACATCAATCACTGCAGAAGCTGTCAAGGATGCTGAGGGTATATTAGCTGCTGTGGATCATGATGTTGATGTGATTGGCATTGATGAAGTCCAATTTTTTGATGATCGGATCGTACCCGTAGTCAATACGTTAGCCAATGATGGAAAACGAGTTATTGTCGCCGGCCTTGATACTGATTTTCGCGGCGAACCTTTTGGCCAAATGCCAACGCTCATGGCGATGAGTGATTCAGTTACAAAATTGAATGCGATTTGTCCGGTTTGTGGCGCACCAGCTAGTCGCACCCAAAGACTGATACAAGGTAAACCAGCATCTTATGATGACCCAACGATATTAGTCGGAGCAACGGAATCATATGAACCACGATGTCGCCGTCATCATGAAGTTCCTGGTAAACCGATTGATGGAATTTGATCTCGTATATTGTTGTCATGTTGCCAAAAGCTTGAAAATAATTTTCGAGCTTTTTAATTTTTTCTCATGAAAACGTTATGTTAACTAAAGGTAGCTATGAAGTTCAAATTTTGCTTTTTTGATAACGAACATCTACTAACACCATTGCTATGCAAAAGTATATTTTCGCTACTGTAAATTAGGGGGAAATTGTTTTTTGCAAATTACTAAGACTTCCTAAAGTAAGCTAAAATAAAAAAGATAGAAGTGAAGTCTAGGGGTTCTAAGCCGTATCATATTTTATGTTGTCTTAGGAGATCTTGGACATATTTTGGCAGGGGGTGATGGTGATTCCAATTGTGAAAGAACGGGAAATATCTTTAGAATTAGAGCAACTATCATGTTTACTGAAGCGGTTACCCGAACACCATTCATTAGCAGAGGAAATAAAGAAAGATCGTCGAATTATCCGTAGTAGTCTGAAGGGCGAACGTGAAGTAGCCTATTCTCTTAAATTTTTAAATGAAGATGATTTTTTAATCCTACATAATTTACGGATAGGTGATGAGAACGGGTATTTTCAGATTGATTTTTTGTTGTTGCACAAAAATTTCATGTTGATATTAGAAGTAAAAAATTGGTATGGCACAGTATTCTTCGGTGAAAATAATCAAGTTACAAGAGTTGGCGACGATGGGATCGAAGAAGGATTTCCAAATCCCATTCCCCAAGTAAAATTACAGCGTTTTCGCTTAAAAAAATGGCTACATGCATACGGCCTTAGCAACATACCCGTTGACTATTATGTTGTAATTAGTTTCCCAAGTACCATTATCAAAGCAGTAGATGCCAATCACCCAACCCCTGAGAAAGTGATCCACAATAGTGATTTGTTTTTTCGAATACAGTCACTAGAAGAGATGTACCAAGTGCCCTTTGCAACCATGAACCAATTAAAACAACTTGCATCGGCACTTATTCACGCCCATACACCGCCAGTAAAAAATATCCTCAACAAATATCATATTGCTAAAAATGAGCTGATTAAAGGGGTGGTATGCCCTCAATGTTCAGCCATTCCTATGATCCGGAGAAAACAAAGTTGGTATTGTCAAAAGTGTAAATGTTTTTCAGCGAACGCGCATTTCCAAGCATTAAATGATTATAAATTGCTGATTGATAATTATATTTCTAATCAAGAGGCCCGGGAATTTTTGATGATTGATTCCCCATATGTTGCAAAGAGGATATTGCAAGCAGGGAAATACGATTATACAGGTACGACTAAGAATCGTGTCTACAAGGTGGATTTTAGGTAAAAAAGCCGATTCGCCGAATCAAAGGACATATTCGCCGGATAATTTTAAAATTCGCCGAATCACCAGCGATATTCGCCGAATCACCCCCATTATTCGCCGAATCCGAAATCACCACACCATCCATCAAGGATGATCATCGCAAAATCACCATCATCGCTCACAATTTTCGAATAACAACAACACCCATATAACCCCATTAAGACCATCTTTAGTTTCCCCGGTAATTTTTGACCTGAAGAATGTTCTATAATATAATTATACTGTTAAACAAGAGAGGTGAGCGTGTTGTTAGAACGTTTGCAAGTCATTGAAGATCGGTATGAACAATTAAATAAATTACTCAGTGATCCTGAAGTGATTAGTGATGTAGATAAATTACGGGAATATTCTAAAGAACAATCAGATATGCAAGAGGTCGTAGCGGTTTATCGAAAATATAAGGAAGTAACGACAGAATTAAAAGACGCCAAAGCCATGCTACAAGAAGACCTTGATGACGAAATGGCAGAAATGGTTAAAATGGAAATTGCTGAACTAACCAAAGCAGAGGAAGAGTTATCGGAGCAGTTGAAGATTCTATTACTACCAAAAGATCCAAATGATGAAAAGAACGTTGTCGTTGAAATTCGCGCCGCAGCAGGTGGAGATGAAGCTGCCTTATTTGCCGGGGATTTATATCGCATGTACGTCCGTTATGCCGAGAGTAATCGTTGGCAAACAGAAGTAATCGAAGCCCAAACAACGGGTGTTGGTGGTTTTAAGGAAATTATTTTCATGATTAACGGTAAGGGAGCATTTTCAAAATTAAAATATGAAAATGGTGCCCATCGTGTACAGCGTGTGCCTGAAACTGAATCAGGTGGTAGAATTCATACTTCGACTGCAACGGTAGCCGTTCTTCCTGAAGCTGAAGAAGTAGAAGTAGATATTAATGAAAATGACATTCGTATTGATCGTTTTGCTTCCAGTGGGCCTGGAGGGCAAAGTGTTAATACAACGATGTCAGCGGTCAGATTGACCCATGAACCAACAGGGATTGTTGTGTCTTGTCAGGATGAAAAATCCCAAATCAAAAACTTAGAAAAAGCGATGAAAGTTCTCCGTGCGCGGATTTATGATAAGTATCAGCAAGAAGCCCAAGCTGAATATGATGCAACAAGAAAAACAGCCGTTGGAACGGGCGACCGTTCAGAGCGGATTCGCACGTATAATTTCCCACAAAATCGGGTAACCGATCATCGCATTTCTTTAACATTACAAAAGCTAGATCAAGTATTAGATGGTGAATTAGACGAGTTTATTGATGCATTAATCCTGTCTGACCAAGCAGAACAATTGGAGCGAATCGGTGAATAATATGTCAAAAGAAATGAAATTGTATGAAGTCCTTAACTGGGCTTCTCTTTTTTTAGAAAAAAATAACTGCGAACCAAAAGTGGCTGATATCCTATTGCAACATCATTTGCAAATAACTGCGACTGAGTTTTATTTGCTGATGCATGAGCCTGTTTCCGAAGAGATCGTTGAGCGGCTGAAAAAAGATGTGCAGGCCCATGTGCAAACAGGGATTCCTGTTCAACATTTAACAGGATATGAATATTTTTATGGGCGAAAATTTTATGTGAATGAACATGTGTTAATTCCTCGTCCTGAAACAGAGGAACTTGTTCAAAGAGTGATTAACGACATCCAAACAGACAAACAGCACAACATAAAAATCGTTGATATTGGTACAGGTAGCGGTGTTATCGCAATTACCCTAGCTTTAGAATTACCAGATGTTCACGTGTACGCGACGGATATCTCAGAGGAAGCGCTCAAGATGGCTAATAAAAATGCCCAGTATCACAAGGCAACAGTTACTTTTCTTCAAGGTAACTTCCTTCAGCCGCTCATTGACCAGCAACTAACAGTGGATTACATCATTGCTAATCCACCATATATCAAACAAACGGATAAAGATTCACTTTCACGGACCGTCAAAAATTTTGATCCAGTACTAGCACTGTTTGCTGGGGAAGATGGGCTTGATGCCTATCGCAACATCATTTCAATGATTCCTAAAATTTCCGAATCCCATAGTAAAGTGTTTTTTGAAATTGGCCATGACCAAGGCGAGGAAGTCAGTCAGTTATTATCTGATCAATTTCCAAATAGCCACATCCAAGTGATAAAAGATATTAACGGTAAAGACCGGATTGTTTGTGCTCAGTTATAGTCCCTCAATGCTTTTATAAACTATAAATGAAACGAGCTTATTGATTCGAGCGTCTAATAAATTAAAAGTAATCATCAGTCCACATAATGCCTGCTGATTTCCGATATTACCGAGGATCCTATAATAGTTAAGAGCAATCATAAGGTTAAGCGTGAATTGTCGCGGTTCGAGTTAAGCACGTCCTAAAACAGTTAAGAGCAATCATCAGTTCACACAATACCGTTTGATGCCTGATTTAAACAGGTCCCCCCATTACGATGTAAAAAATTACTAGATGACTAGTTTAAAAGTTTTTATCTCTGCCCATACTGACATAAAAAGGTGGGGGAGTAAATATGAGAAAATTAGTTATCTGGTTTTTGGTCTTATTCGTGTTGTTTATCGTCATTACAAAGCAAACCAATGTAGCATCAAGCACTAACGATCAGCCATATCAAGTAATCCCAGATGAAGCGATTCGTTTACGTATTTTAGCTAACAGTGATTCAGAGGCTGATCAAGCAGTAAAAAATCTTATCCGTGACCGGGTTAATGAGCACATTACCGAATGGGTGGCTGATTTAACCACGATTGATGATGCCCGTCAACTAATTCAAGCGCGGCTATCTAACATTAATCAAATAGCTGAACAAGTGTTAAAAGAAGAGAATAATGATCACACGGTAACAGTTGAATATGGCGAAAATATCACTTTTCCGTTGAAAATGTATGACAGTTACATTTATCCACCCGGTGAGTATGAAGCTGTTCTGATTACGATTGGTGAAGGTAAGGGCACAAATTGGTGGTGTGTCTTATTCCCGCCACTTTGCTTCTTAGATTTTTCTAATGGTTCTACGGTTGCAGATAACGCTGATGACCAGGATCTCCATGAAGATGATTCGGAAGATGAAAACAAAGTTTCGATTAGATTCTTTTTATTTGAATGGCTGGGGTGGACATAGAATAGTCATTCTCTGCATAGATTGGTTACAGATAAACATTCATGCTGATCTACAAAAAGCATTGAGGTGAACAAAAATGATGTTAGTGCGGGCCAATCGTGCTGCAGAAGAAACAATTGATGAGTTTTTAAAAAACAATGAAGACATTGACAAAAAAACTTTACTAGATTCTGGTTATGTTGTTGAAGTCAATCAACGAATTGCAGGTTGCTTTTCGCTAGAGCCATTAGGTGAAGGACGCTATTGGTTAAGACAGCTTTATATAACACGAACAGAAGCAGTGAAACTACCCATGTTAGTCGAAACGATCTTAACACTTGCATTACAAAAGAAGGCAACAAAAGTTTATGTAAAAAGTCATAAACTCATGCTTGATATATTGTTAGAATCATTGCAGTTTCATCCGGAACATGACAGCCCCTTAAATGAAAAAACAACAGATGACCATGGAAAATGGTGGTCATATCAGATTTCTTCACCATAGATATGCACATTATCCACAAGGTCATGTGTATAACTTGTTGAAAAAATGTGTATAAATCGGTATGATGAAAAAGAGTTCATAGATTGATATGGAAACAAGGAAGTCTGTAGGTTTATCTACAGGCTTTTTTAGTGATTAGAAGGTATTAAAATATATCTATTATTTACGTTTTCTTTTGCTTCAGGTCACTGTTTTTCTTAAGATAAGATCAATAAACATTTATAGGATACATACTTTGTAGAAAGGTGTAAATGGAATATGCAAACAAAAAGATGGAATGTCACCGAAGATGATGCAGGTATAGCTGAAGCTGCTTCATTTATACAACAAGGTTTAACCGTCGCGTTTCCAACCGAAACAGTATATGGGTTAGGAGCGGACGCCACGAATGAACAGGCGGTTGCCAAAATATTTCAAGCAAAAAGACGCCCTGTCGATAATCCACTTATCGTTCATGTTGCCACGGTCAATCAATTACAGCGTCTTGTTAGTCATTTGCCAGCATATGTTGAACAATTAATCGATCAATTAACGCCAGGACCATTGACCTTTGTCTTACCGAGTAATGGCACTTGTGCTCCAAATGTTACCGCCGGTTTACCGACAGTTGCTGTCCGGATACCTAGTCACCCTGTTGCCCAGCAGCTGATGAGAAGTGCAAATCTACCTATTGCAGCACCGAGCGCCAATATATCAGGCAAACCGAGCCCGACAACAGCCGATCATGTGTGGGAAGATTTGGCCGGGCATATTGGTGGCTTGCTTGATGGCGGTAAAACAGGTTTTGGTCTTGAATCAACTGTCCTCGATTGCACGAAGGAAACCCCGGTTATCCTTAGACCCGGAAGTATTACGAGGGAACAAATAGAAGCAGTGATTGGTCCCATTCATGTATATACAGAACCAAAGGCGACAGAGCAAGTTCCCTCACCGGGAATGAAGTATAAACACTATTCACCAGCAGTTCCACTTATACTTGTAAGAGGTGAGAAGGATCGTTTACAAGAAATCATTAATGAAGAACAAGCACGTGGAAAAAGAGTTGGTTTATTAGCTTCAACAAGTACGATCCAGCAAGTTGACGCTGATCAACGTGTAGATTTAGGGGCTGATCTTGACACAATAGCAACTCGTCTATATCAAGCCCTCAGAAGTTTTGATAAGACAGAAGTTGAAGTGATTATTTGTGAGGCTTTTCCTGAACAAGGATTAGGGTTGGCAATTATGAATCGGTTAAGAAAAGCAGCTGAGAAAATAATATCCTAAGCTTAGACGGGGCAAAGAAAAAAACAATATTGGAGATCAAGAAAATGCCTTCACGAAGTTAGCACGTAAGGTTCTAGTTATCATGTCAAGATGTTCATGAAGAATGATTTTTTTCAATGAAAGTCTATCCTTATTCTCTATGATGAACATCATAATCGTCTCGGTACATGCATATAGTCTACAAGCATGTCCCGGGAGGTACGGTCATGAGCGGTCATCAAGTTAGTGAAATTACATCGATTATCTTTATGGCAACTGCCCTTAGCATGGATTCATTTTCAATAAGTTTAGGGATGGGGATGCAATCATTGCGGTTGAAAAGAATCGCTTTGATTGGTTTGTCCTTTGGTTTTTTTCATATTCTTCTCCCTTTTATTGGCGTTGCAATCGGTCAAGTTTTATCAGTCAAAATTGGTCATTTTACTACCCTTGTAAGCGGGTTATTATTAGTAGGTATTGGACTGCAAATGATATTAAATGTCTTTACAGATCATCAGCGAAGGTTGATCATACAACCATACGGATTTGGCTTATTTGTATTATCCTTAAGTGTCAGCCTTGATAGTTTCCCTGTTGGCCTGAGTTTAGGATTGTCTGGATTATCGACTATCATTGTGCTCGCTCTATTTGGTATTATATGTACATTATTAACTTGGATCGGCTTTTTTCTAGGTCGTAAGGTTCGAGGGTATTTAGGGGTATATAGTGAATTGTTAGGCGGCAGTATACTTCTTGCATTTGGCTTAAAATTTATTTTTGGAACATAATAACCAATCCTTCATACCTTTATATCATCAAAGGGAAAGGCGAAAGGGAAAGGCGATCGATTAAGTAAATTAGTCCTATTTATTGCTAGCCAATCAGGTGACTATTTACCTAGTTGTGGTATATTGATGTTAGGATTGTCATATTTTGGAGGATGATGTATGAAAATCTTGTTTGTTTGTACAGGCAACACATGTAGAAGTCCAATGGCAGAAGCACTATTAAAGGATATGAATAAGGATTTAGAAGTAAAATCAGCGGGGGTTTTTGCCATTCCCGACCAAAGTGCTAGTGAACATACGGTTTCTGTTTTAGCAGAACGGGGTATCGACATCGATCATCAAGCTCAACCTGTGAGTGAAGAATTATTAACTTGGGCTGACCTTGTATTAACGATGACAAGACAACATAAACAGTCGCTCATCATGAACTATCCTCATCTTCAAGATAAATTTTTTACATTAAAAGAATACGTTCTCAATGTCGATAATAATGTATCAGAACAATTTACAAAAATATCAGAAAACGACGAGGGACTTGAAACAATCAATAAAACTCAATCCGAGCAAGGACAGTTTTCGGACTTACAAGATGAAACAGAGGAGCCGTACCAGTTAGAATCTAGTTTATTAAATGACGATATATCTGATCCATTTGGTGGCGATCTTGAGGTGTATCGAAACACACTTAAGGAAATGGAGGAATATATCGTTTTATTAAATAAAAAAATACATAATGGGGGGCAATCATACGATGGATAAAAAGAGACATCGCTTTAGTATTCGACGTAAGTTAGTTGTTTTTGTTACCGTTTTAGCATTGATCACTTATTCGATGACCTGGATCTTCATGACCTTTGTTAATCAGTACGTTAGTTCAGTGATAGACATTTCTGAACAAACGTTTTTTCTTATTACAATTTTGTTAGGTATCTTTTGGACAGGCTTTCTCGCTTATTTGGCAGCGAATTTTGTTACTAAAACGTTGCGACAGTTAGAAAAAGTGGCTGATCGGGTATCAGAAGGTGATTTAACCCAAACGGTAACCATACCAAACTCCGATGATGAGATTCGCTCACTAAGTATCGCCTTTCAATTAATGCTAACGAATCTACAAGACATGGTAACGAACATTCGGCAATTATCACTAAATACCCATGAATCCGTTCAAACGATTCGCCAAGCTTCATCCCAATCATCCATGATAACCAATCAAATTAATATCGCAACGGATGAAATATCTGCTGGTGCAGAAAACGCAGCCCGATCATTACAGACAACAGTAGAATTAGTACAAGCAACGACTCAACTTGCGAAAGAAGTTCAAGAAAAGGCATCTCAATCACAAATAAGATCGAATGAAATGGCCCAAGTCTTAAAAGAAAGTCAATCAAGTGTGAATAATTTAGTGATGGGCATTCAAACAATTGCCGAAGAGCAGGAAAAATCATTACGAGATGTAGAAGAATTAAAATCGAACGCCTCTCAAGTAGAGTCAATTATTACCATGGTCGGTGATATTGCTGAACAGACAAATTTACTTGCCTTAAATGCTTCTATTGAAGCGGCCCGGGCAGGCGATGAAGGTAGTGGGTTTGCAGTAGTGGCTGAAGAGGTGCGCGTGTTAGCTGATCAAAGTACCCAAGCCGTACAACAGATTGCTTCATTAATTTCCACGATTCAAGAAGACGTTAACCGGGTTGTTGAAAACATCAATGAAAGTGTGAGGCTTGCTAGAAAAGAGTCAGAAAACGGTGTTCATACGAATGAAGCGATTGAAGATATGGCTGAAGCAACGTTGGAAGTTATCAATGAAATTGAAGCGATTACTTTGTTAGTGAATGAACAACTACAAGCAATCCAATCAACAGGTAAGCAAGCTGAAGAAGTGGCAGCGATTGCTGAGGAAACATCAGCAGCCACCCAGGAAGTAAGCGCATCGATACAAGAACAAACAAATACAATAGATGAGCTTGACTTGTTAGCCCAATCGTTAGAGGATGAAAGTGAAAAACTGCAAGAGGAACTGAACAAGTTTAACTTAGGTAGTTAAGTGACGATCCTTTTCAAAATATAGGGGATATCCATGGTTAATTTTTCATTTTGTTATACAATAGAACTGAATGGATATTATGAAAAAGGAGTCGTTAATTCATGAAAGTAATTTTATCAGCTGACCATGCAGGGGTCACCATTCGTAATGAAGTAAAAAATCTTCTAGAAGAAATGGAAATTGAGTATGAGGATATTGGTTGCCAAGGAACTGCATCTGTTGATTATCCAGACTATGCACTTCCAGCAGCCAAGCGAGTAGCGAATGGGGAATTTGATCGTGCCATTTTAATTTGTGGAACGGGTATTGGCATGTCGATTGCAGCGAATAAAGTTAAAGGCATTCGTTGTGCATTAGCCCATGACGTCTATAGTGCTAAACTAACACGCCAGCATAATGATTCAAATGTATTAGCCCTTGGAGAGCGTGTTATTGGCCCTGGATTAGCTCGTGAAATTGTCAAAGTATGGCTTGAAACGGAATTTGAAGGTGGCCGTCATGCAAATCGTATTGGTAAAATTGCCGATTATGAAAATGAAATAAATGGTGATAACTAAAGGTATCCATCATCGATGAGGCGAGGTGTTCAATCCATGTCAAGTATTGATCAGCAGATAGGTGAAGACTTACAAGCGTTAGTCGCTGAGTGGGTTGAGCTTGATTATTTACGTAAAGATGATCTCTTTGTCATCGGGTGCTCAACGAGTGAAGTCGCCGGAAAAAGCATTGGGACCTCGGGTAGCGAAGAAATAGCAGCAAAGATATTTCAAGCATTGCAATCATTACAACAGCAAACAGGTATTCATCTCGTTTTTCAATGCTGCGAACATTTAAATCGCGCCTTGGTTATGGAAAGAAAAACCTTGGAAATGTATCAATTAGAAGAGGTTACTGTTATTCCCCAACCAGATGCTGGCGGTTCAATGGCCTCATATGCCTATCAACATTTGAACGATCCAGTCGTAGCTGAATCGGTAAAAGCCCATGCAGGGATTGATATTGGTGAAACGATGATAGGCATGCATTTGAGGCATGTTGCTGTTCCATTACGCTTTAACCAAAGGTCTATTGGGCATGCTCGGTTAACGGGAGCTCGGACAAGACCGAAATTAATTGGCGGTGCACGGGCAGTTTACAAATAACGTGGAACAGTATACAATAATAATAATTTTTATTGACCATACTTTAGGGGGATCATAAAATGAGTTATTTACAGCAGTCAGATCAAGAAATTTTTGCTTCTATACAAGCTGAAAAAAAACGTCAGCAAGATCATATCGAACTAATTGCTTCGGAAAACTTTGTTTCAGAAGCAGTTATGGAAGCGATGGGTTCCGTTCTAACAAATAAGTATGCAGAAGGATACCCAGGTAGAAGATATTATGGCGGTTGTGATCATGTTGATGTGGCCGAAGATTTAGCCCGTGACCGAGCTCGCGAACTGTTTGACGCTGATCATGTAAATGTTCAACCCCATTCCGGCGCCCAAGCGAATATGGCCGTTTATTTTACAGTTTTAGAATTGGGCGATACGGTTTTAGGGATGAATTTAAGTCATGGTGGACATTTAACCCATGGCAGTCCGGTAAACTACAGTGGCCAGTTTTACAACTTTGTCGAGTACGGTGTCGATCGCGAAACGGAACAGTTGGATTATGACGCCATTTTGAAACAGGCCCGTGAGGTGAAGCCAAAACTGATCGTCGCAGGTGCCAGCGCCTATTCTCGCATAATTGACTTTAAAAAGTTTCGAGAAATCGCTGATGAAGTTGGTGCTTACCTGATGGTTGATATGGCACATATTGCTGGTTTGGTAGCAACTGGTGATCACCCAAATCCAGTTCCATATGCTGATTTTGTAACGACAACGACACATAAAACATTGCGTGGACCACGTGGTGGCATGATCTTGTGTAAAGAAGAATTCGCTAAAGCAATAGATAAAACCGTTTTTCCAGGCATGCAAGGCGGACCGTTGATGCACATTATTGCTGCTAAAGCTGTATCGTTTAAAGAAGCTCTATCTGATGATTTTAAAACATATATTAAGCAAGTAATTCGCAATGCGAAAACCTTAAGTGATGCGCTTCAAGAAGGCGGCCTACGCGTTGTTTCAGGTGGAACGGATAATCACCTCTTACTTTTAGATGTGACACCATTAGGGTTAACTGGAAAAGTCGCTGAAGAAGTTCTCGATCAAGTGGGTATCACAACCAATAAAAACACGATTCCATTTGATACGAACAGTCCATTTATTACCAGTGGAATACGTTTAGGTTCGGCTGCTGTAACAACCCGTGGGTTTGGTGAAGCTGAGATGAAGGAAGTGGCTTCAATTATTGTTAAAACTTTAGCAAACCATGATAACAAGCAGGTTCTAGAAGAATCTGCCCAAAGAGTTGCTGCATTAACTGAAAGATTTCCATTATACAAATAATGTGTTAAAGAATACCTTTTTGGGTATTCTTTTTTTGTGTCGTGTATGCAGGAAATAATAATTGAAAATTACAACTAAATGAACTATTTGTTGACGCTTGAATAGGATACTTTTTTTCAGTACAATTTCGTTAGACAAGATAAAAATAAGGAGTGGTAAACACATGGCAAATGTATATGTATTAGATCACCCGTTGATTCAGCATAAGTTAACTTATATTAGAGATAAGAATACTGGAACAAAGGAATTTCGTGAACTCGTTGATGAAATAGCCATGTTGATGGCTTTTGAAATTACGAGAAATTTACCATTGGAAGAGACAACTGTAGAAACACCTTTGACAACTACTAAAGCCCAAACCCTAGCCGGAAAGAAAATTGGTTTGGTACCAATCCTTAGAGCTGGATTAGGTATGGTTGATGGAATGTTGCGTTTGCTTCCAGCTGCTAAAGTTGGACACATTGGCTTGTATCGTGATCCTGAAACATTACAACCAGTCGAATATTATGTCAAATTACCTTCGGATATTGTTGAACGTGAATTAATATTAATGGATCCAATGCTGGCAACTGGGGGATCAGCAAATGATGCGATCGACTCATTGAAAAAGCGTGGTGCGAGAAAAATTCGCTTAATGTGTTTAGTCGCCGCTCCTGAAGGAATAGAACTGATTACGAAAAATCATCCAGATGTTGATATTTATGTAGCTGCTCTAGATGAAAAACTGGATGATAAAGGTTACATCGTTCCAGGTCTAGGTGATGCAGGCGATCGTCTCTTTGGAACAAAGTAAGCATGAAGGCATTGATTATTGACCGTATGTATGGTGAATAAATTTTCGGAGTGATAAAAAGGTTGAAAAAGATAAAAGCCATGATTGTTTTTGGGACGAGACCAGAAGCAGTCAAAATGGCTCCCCTAGTCCAAGAATTTGAAAAGCAAAGTGACACTTTTGAGACAATTGTAACGATTACAGCCCAACATCGTGAAATGCTTGATCAAGTGTTAAATACCTTTCAGATTAGCCCTGATTTTGACTTAAACGTTATGGAACATAGTCAATCCTTAACCCAGATTACAAATCGAGTCTTACAGGGAATTGATGAAGTCATTAACCAGGTTTCGCCAGATATCATGTTAGTCCATGGTGATACAAGCACTACTTTTGCTGCCTCGTTGGCCGCCTTTTATCATCAAATTGTTGTGGGCCATGTTGAAGCAGGGCTAAGAACTTGGAATAAATATTCACCATATCCGGAAGAGATTAATCGTCAATTAACAGGTGTTTTAGCCGACTTACATTTTGCACCAACAGAGAAAGCAAAAGATAATTTGCTTCATGAAAACAAACCCCAAAACACCATTTTTGTTACCGGGAATACAGCGATTGATGCATTGCAAACGACTGTACGTGATGATTATCATCATCCTCTGTTAAATGAGCTAGGGAATAAACGGATGATATTGGTTACTGCCCATCGAAGAGAGAATATTGGACAAAATATGTTACAAATGTTTAAAGCAATCAAGCGGTTAGTAAATGCTCATGAAGATGTACAAGTGATATTTCCGGTTCACTTAAATCCCGAAGTACGGAAAATAGCTAATCAAGTCCTAGGATCAGATCAAAGAATTAAGTTAATTTCCCCATTAAATGTAATCGACTTTCATAATTTCATGGCTAAATCCTATTTAATTCTCACTGATTCAGGAGGTATACAAGAAGAAGCACCATCTCTAGGCGTCCCAGTTTTGGTGATGCGAGATACGACAGAACGACCAGAAGGGATAGAGGCAGGCACGTTAAAGCTTGTTGGATCCAATGAAGAGGAAATATTTAACGAGGCGAGTCATTTGCTTTTAGATCAACAAGCCTATGACCAAATGGCAAAAGCGACTAATCCCTTTGGGGATGGTAAAGCTTCACAAAGGATCGCTGATATTATTGTTAAGTATTTTGAGCAAATGGATAAGTGATTTTTATATCTGAACAATGAATAAAACTGTATGAATTCCCCTTAACTTTCACACCATAGAAAGTAAGGGGGTTTTTTTATGTGGAAAAAAATAGGGATGATCCTAACGTTGTTGTGCATGTGTTGGGGAATAAACAGCATCGTAGCTTTTGGCGAAAAACAAGCGTATATCATTGAAGTTGATGGTGATCCCCAAGTGCATAAAGAGTATTTAGAACAGCATTATCCATTTATTGAGATCAAAGCTATTTACGAAAAGCTATTCAATGGCATTGCCTTTAAAGCTCCACCCGAGAGAATGGGGCAACTTACTTCAGTTGATTTTATAAAAGCGATTTATCTTGCCAGAACATATGAAGCACCTCAACAGACAAATTTTGTCGATTATGATTCAACGATTGTCCGTCCTGCTGATCTGAATCCAACCTCTTTTACGGGAAAAGGCGTTAAAGTTGCTGTGATCGATACAGGATTAGACTACGAGCATGAAGATTTAGCAAAAAATTATGCTGGTGGTTATGATTTATATGACTTGGACAATGATCCAATGGAAACGACGGAACGTGAAGGTATACCTACCTCCCACGGCACTCATGTTGCTGGTATTATCGCTGCAAATGGTAACTTAACCGGTGTCGCGCCAGATGCAGAAATTTATGCTTATCGCGCCCTCGGTCCCGGGGGAAGGGGTACTTCAATCCAAGTAATCGCAGCCATGGAGCAAGCGATTCAAGATGGAGTCGACATCATCAATTTATCTCTCGGCAATTCGGTGAATGGACCTGATTATCCGACGAGTCGAGCAGTCAATCGGGCTATTGAATTAGGCACAGCTGTCGTCATTGCTAATGGCAATGATGGACCTAGTAAATGGACAGTTGGGGCCCCAGCTACATCAACTAAGGCTTTATCTGTCGGGGCGTTAAGTCAATCAACCACCCGACCATTCCTCTATGAGCCACAACAGGCAAAAAGAATTCCAATTAATATCATGCATGGATCTGTTCCTTGGGCGTTAAAAAGAGACTATGCTATCGCCCATCTCGATGAAGAAAATGATGCAAATAGGATGAGGGGACGCATCGCAATTTCTACCAGAAATGAAGAAACATTTGTTGATAAGGCGATGAGAGCTGAGCATTTGGGGGCTGTCGCATTGATTGTTTTTCATGATGAGGAAGGTGAATGGCATGGTTCAATTGCCCATGGCAATCAAACAATTAACATTCCCGCGGCAACAATCACAAAGGATGATGGGGAGTGGATATTACATAATCGAGATCGATATTTACAAACCCATGCTGAGGAAGTTCCAAAAGGAATTGCGTCATTTAGTTCCCGGGGACCAGTAACAATGAATTGGCAAATCAAACCCGAAATTGTTGCACCAGGAACGAATATTTTAAGTACTGTTCCTGGAGGTTATCAACAATTACAAGGAACAAGTATGGCTGCACCCCATGTTACCGGTGCGTTCGCAATCATTAAAGAAGCCCATCCAGACTGGAGTCATGAACAAATCATCGGTGCGCTAAAAACAACCGCCAAACAAATTTTGTTAAATAACGGACATCCGGTTGATCCGATTGAACAGGGAATGGGCGAGATTCAAATCGATAAAGCGATTCATACGAATACGATTATGTTTAACCCGTTACTATCTTTTGGTAGGATAACGAGAAGTTATGAAAAAAAGACCTTGTATCTTACGGTTGAAAATGTCGGTCACGAACCTCTCAAGTATCGATTTATCATTCCGAAAAAACAAAGAGGGATATCATGGAAGTTACCTCAAGCCTTTCAAGTTGCTGCAGGAGAAAGGAAAACAATTCCGATTGAATTATCCTTTACTTCATTATTATTGGAAAAAGGTCTTCACCAAGGTTGGCTGACGCTTAATCAAGGAGAAGAAAACTATCAATTACCCTATTTGTTCATTAACCAGACTGCAGATTATCCATTAACGACAGGTTTTGAATTCGCCCTTAAATCATTCTCGGATGAGATGTATCGGTATCAAGTATATGTTGTTGATGAAGAAGCCAAGAGATTAGAAGTGAACTTATTTGATCCCCAAACACTTGTATATGACCGTCAGCTTTTGGCTTTGGAGGATTTACAAGTTGGATTAAATGAAGGTGAAATCCCAAAACGTAAAATTGGTACACCTGGTCACTATCAAGTTAATATTACGATTGAATTAACCGATGGAAGTTATGAAAGTTACCAATCAGAGCTTTATATTGAGTAGAAAAGGAGTGATAATAGAAGTGAACTGATAATTTTTACTGCATAAATAGTAAAAATCATGTATAATTAAAGAATATATTATGCGCAAAAACAAAGATACAAGTATAAAAATTAAGCAACTAAAAACAATAGAATTACGGGTCAAATAAGGGAATAACTAGCATGAATCTACATTTTTTTATAATTGACAACAATCTATCCCTATTGTAAACTTACTAACGTGTACTAAATTAAAACTTGTGTGTATCAAATAAGCGTCGGTTTATTGGGCATAAGCTTATATTATGGCCATTGGATGAAGGGATCTTTTTACGACCTTAATCAGATTGTTTTACTTGTTGCTAACGTAAGGAGAAGAGCGTAATGGTAGAATTTGATCACATGGTTTCAAACCAACGTAAATGGATGCTCTATCTTCTTGGTTTTTTTATATTAGGATTTATCTTAACACCATACCGTAATGCATTCCTAGGTCTGTTTTTCGGTGGTGTTATCAGTCTGATTAATTTGTTTTTGCTGCATGCTCAAGGGAAAAAATTTGCGAAAGCTGTCATTGGTGAAGGAAATTTTATGATGATAGGTCCTTTCCTACGCTTATTGATTGTTTGTGCTACGCTTTTTCTTGCTTATAAGTTTGCAAACACGGTCCTTTTTTGGTCAATGGTAATTGGGTTAGTTACCTCGTACTTTGTCATGATAGGTGACGTATTTATGCGCTCTTTGCTCGAGGTGAAGAACCAAAAATAATTTGATACATGTTGTTGTAAACCTGGATGTTTTGGTAGTACATATTTATGAGTTGATTTTTTGAGTGAAAGAGGTGATGCATATTGGATACAAAGGCTCCCATAATTGAAAATGCATTTGGTATCTCTTGGCTGACGTTTGACCTATCTAACGTGCTGATGATAGCCCTTGCATCGCTTATAGTGTTTGTTTTTGCTACACTTGCTTGTCGAAATTTACAGATGAAGCCAACAGGTATCCAAAACTTTATGGAATGGATTGTTGACTTTGTTAAAGGCATAATAAGCGACGCAATGGATTATAGAACAGGAAGATATTTCTTACCTTTAGCATTAACATTAATCCTGTTCATCTTTGTCAGTAACGTCTTAGGTATGGTAACAGTCATCGTGATCGATGATGTATCCTGGTGGAAATCACCGACAGCTGATCCGGGAGTCACATTAACTTTAGCAGGCATGATCATTATTTTATCGCATTATTATGGGATAAAAATGAAGGGTTCAAAAGAATATTTGCTAGACTATGTGCGTCCTGTTGCATTTATGCTACCATTTAATATCATTGGTGAATTTACCCGAACATTGACGCTAGGCTTGCGTTTATTTGGAAACATGTTTGCCGGTGGTATTCTAACAGGTGTTATTTTAGAAATGGCCTCAGGTGGTTTCACAAACGTTTTAGGTGCAACGATCCCAATGCTTGCTTGGTCTGTTATGAGTTTATTTATTGCAGGAATCCAAGCGTTTATCTTTACAGTATTATCAATGGTATATATATCCAATAAGATAAGTGATTAATGAGAAAACAAGGAGGAATATTCAATGGAATATATTGCAATTGCGATAATTGCAGCAGTAGCTGCTCTTACTGCAGGTCTAGGAGTTAGTAGTGTTGTTTCAAAAACGATTGAGGGTATTTCACGCCAACCAGAAGTACGCGGTGCATTAACAATGACGATGCTAATCGGTGCTGCGTTAGTTGAGGCGATTCCAATTATTGCGGTAATTATTGCATTCATGCTTCTCTAAAGGACAAGACCTTGATTTGAATGTGGCGAGATTCATTTAGAATCATCGCCACTGCTTTATGTGAGGATATTTACGTTCTTTAAGGTGCAGAAGGAATTGGGAAGGAGTGAAAGTTGTATGGCAAACTTCAATATTGGTGATAGTCTTGTTGCATTGTTTTTCTTTGTCCTATTATTAGTCCTATTAAGGAAATTTGCTTGGGGCCCACTACTTAAAATGATGCAACAAAGAGAAGAGTATGTCGCCAAAGAAATAGAAGAAGCAGAAAAGAATCGAAAAGAAGCTGAAGTTGCTTCTAAAGAGGCAGTTGCCCAGTTAACTCAAGCTAGAGAAGAAGCACAGCAAATTATTGAAGAAGCTAGAAACGCCGGTGTTAAGCAAGAACAAGATATTATTCAATCCGCTCAGCAAGAAGCTGAACGTTTAATAGAGGAAGCACAGAAGAATATTCAGCATGAAAAAGAAAAAGCTATCCAAGCGCTTCAAGATCAAGTTGCATCATTATCCGTGTTAATTGCTAGCAAAGTAATTGAAAAAGAATTAAGTGATGTAGACCAGGAAAAATTGATCAATGAATATATTAAAGAGGTAGGAGAAGAGCGATGAGTGAAGCAGTAGCTAAACGTTATGCTGAAGCTCTTTTTCAACTAGGTCAAGAAAATAATACAATTGATCAATTTGAAGAAGACTTACGTGTTGTTCACGATGTTTTTCGAAACAATGAACAGCTCAACACATTTCTTAAGCATCCTCGTATTTCAAGTGTGCAAAAGGAACAATTGATAGAAGAAGTTTTTCAAAGTTTGCACAAAGACATAGTAAATACTTTAATACTTCTCATGAGACGTGAACGCACTGAAATCACTCCATCCATAGTCGATCACTTTTTCCAAATAGTGAATGATGCAAAAGGTATTATCGAAGCAAAGGTGTTTTCTGTACGTGAACTATCGGAAGCTGAAAAAGATGCTCTGTCAAAAAATTTCGCAAAACGTATCGCTGAGAATAAGCAATTTAAAATTACGAATATAATTGATCCAACGCTTATCGGCGGGTTAAAAGTACAAATTAAAAATACAGTCTATGATGGCTCTGTTAGTGGAAAATTAAAGCGTATGGAACGAAAAATTACGGCTACTAACAATTGATGATAGGGGTGAAATGGTATGAGCATTAAAGCCGAAGAAATTAGTAAATTAATTAAAAAACAAATCGAATCATTTGATACAGATATAGAAGTCAATGATATTGGAACAGTCATTGAAGTTGGTGACGGTATCGCTCGTGCCCATGGACTTGACAATGTAATGTCAGGTGAGCTAGTCGAGTTTTCAAATGGCGTCATGGGTTTAGCACAAAACTTAGAGGAAACAAACGTCGGTATTGTTATTCTAGGGCCATATACAGATATTAGAGAAGGCGATGAAGTCCGTCGAACAGGACGCATTATGGAGGTTCCTGTAGGTGAGGAATTGTTAGGCCGTGTTGTTAACCCACTCGGTCAACCTCTAGACGGTAAAGGACCAATTGGAACAACAAAAACACGCCCAATTGAAAGTGAAGCACCAGGTGTTATGGATCGTCAATCAGTTTTTGAGCCACTTCAAACAGGTATAAAGGCGATTGATGCCCTAGTACCAATTGGCCGAGGACAACGGGAATTAATTATTGGTGATAGACAGACAGGTAAGACAACGATTGCAATTGATACGATCATTAATCAAAAAGACGAGGATATGTTATGTATTTATGTGGCAATCGGTCAAAAAGAATCAACCGTTCGTGGTACTGTTGAGACCTTAAGAGCACATGGTGCCTTAGATTATACGATTGTTATTTCAGCAAGCGCCTCTGAACCTGCCCCATTACAATATATCGCTCCGTACGCAGGGGTAGCGATGGGAGAAGAGTTCATGTATAACGGCAAACATGTTCTTGTTGTATATGATGACTTATCTAAACAGGCGATTGCTTATCGTGAGCTTTCATTATTGCTCCGTCGTCCACCTGGTCGTGAAGCATTCCCTGGAGATGTATTCTATTTACACTCTCGTCTATTAGAACGAGCAGCTAAGTTAAGTGATGAAAAAGGTGGGGGTTCCTTAACTGCCTTGCCATTTGTTGAGACACAAGCTGGAGATATTTCGGCTTATATTCCGACAAACGTTATTTCTATTACAGACGGACAAATCTTCTTACAATCAGACTTATTCTTTTCTGGAGTGCGACCAGCTATTAATGCGGGACTCTCAGTTTCACGTGTCGGTGGAGATGCCCAAATTAAAGCGATGAAAAAAGTCGCCGGTACGCTCAGACTTGATCTCGCTGCCTATAGGGAGCTTGAAGCATTTGCTCAATTTGGTTCGGATTTAGACCAAGCTACGCAGGCAAGATTAAATCGTGGGGAGCGTACAGTAGAGGTCTTAAAACAGGATCTTCATAAGCCGTTGTCAGTAGATAAACAAGTCATGATTATCTATGCTCTTATTAACGGTCATTTAGATGATATTCCTGTCGAAGAAGTTTCCAGATTTGAGAAAGAATTCCATATTTGGTTAGATAATAACCGTAAAGAGTTATTAGATACCATTCGCAATACAGGCGAACTTCCAGAAAAAGAAAAATTGGAAGAGGCAGTTGCGGCCTTTAAAGAAACCTTTGTAGTTGAAAAGAAATAATTTACAGGCAGATAGAATCTTTATATAGAAATGGTGGTGAACATGCTTGGCATCGCTTAGAGAAATAAAAAGTCGGATTACTTCAACGACGAAAATGAAACAAATTACCGCTGCCATGGAACTTGTGTCAGCTTCAAAAATGAATCGAGCTGTACAAAATGCCAAATCTTACGAAGAATATGGTAAGAAAATTAAAGAGATCGTTACCCATATTGCTCAAAGTATGGATGAAGATGAGGTTAAGCATCCCATGCTCCAACCTCGTGAAGTAAAAAGAACAGGTTATATTGTCATTACTTCCGATCGTGGTTTAGCTGGTGCTTTTAACAGTAATGTTTTACGTCATCTTCTACAGACAGTTAATGAGCGCCATAGTTCACCAGATGAATATACAATCATCGCAATTGGCCGGGTTGGCTTTGACTTTTGTAATAAACAAAATTTACCAGTATCCCATAGTATCATAGGTATGGCGGATCATCCTACTTTTTCGGATATTCATGATCTTGCTAAAGAGACAGTCCAAATGTATGTGGCAGAAGAAATTGATGAACTCGTTATTCTCTACAACCATTATGTAAGTGCCATTTCACAAAAAACAACAGACTTAACATTACTACCGATTGTTGATTTAGACGAGCAAGAAACGAAACTTGAATATGAATACGAGCCTAATCAAGAAGAAATTTTAGAAACATTATTGCCACAATACGCTGAAAGCTTAATTTTTGGTTCACTGTTAAGTAGTAAAGCAAGCGAACATGCTGCTCGCATGACTGCCATGCGTAATGCGACAGATAATGCAGAAGAAATTATTGAAGAACTTACATTATCCTATAATAGGGCCCGACAAGGTGAGATTACACAAGAAATTTCGGAAATTATTGGTGGAGTATCCGCATTAGAATAAATTAGCAAAGATCGTTAGGAGGGAAATCGATGAGTAAAGGAAAAGGGCATGTTACCCAAGTTATGGGTCCGGTTGTTGATGTCAAGTTTTCTGGTGATCAACTCCCAGATATATATAACGCATTAGTGGTACATTTTGACGAGAATGAACAAGATAACAGATCGCTAACTTTAGAAGTTGCTCTTCATCTAGGTGACAATGTCGTACGTACAATCGCTATGGCATCTACAGATGGAGTTAAAAGAGGAATGGAAGTAACTGATACTGGTGGCCCGATCTCTGTCCCGGTTGGTAAAGAGACGTTAGGTAGAGTATTCAATGTACTTGGCGAACATATTGATACGGGAGAAGCGCTACCTAAGAACACACGCCTAGAGCCGATTCATCGTGAAGCACCACGTTTTGAAAACTTAGCAACCGAAACAGAAGTATTAGAAACAGGAATTAAAGTTGTTGACTTATTAGCCCCTTATATTAAAGGTGGGAAAATTGGTTTATTCGGTGGAGCAGGTGTTGGAAAAACAGTTCTGATCCAAGAATTAATCCACAATATTGCGCAAGAACACGGAGGTATTTCTGTTTTTGCCGGTGTTGGTGAGCGGACACGTGAAGGAAACGACTTATACTTTGAAATGAAGGATTCTGGTGTTATTGATAAAACAGCAATGGTATTTGGTCAGATGAACGAACCGCCAGGAGCACGTATGCGTGTTGCTTTAACGGGTTTAACAATGGCTGAATACTTTAGAGATGAACAAGGACAAGACGTTTTACTCTTTATTGATAATATCTTCCGCTTTACCCAGGCAGGATCAGAAGTTTCGGCGTTATTAGGTCGAATGCCTTCTGCGGTTGGTTATCAGCCAACGTTAGCTACAGAAATGGGACAATTGCAGGAAAGAATTACATCAACTGATAAAGGTTCAGTTACATCTATCCAAGCTATCTATGTACCAGCGGATGACTACACTGACCCAGCACCAGCAACAACATTTACACACTTGGATGCTACAACGAACCTAGACCGTAAATTAAGTGAGCAAGGTATTTATCCAGCAGTTGATCCATTGGCATCTACTTCTCGCGCATTAGATCCAAATATTGTTGGACAAGAACATTATGAAGTAGCAACAGAAGTACAGCGTATTTTACAACGTTACCGTGAACTTCAAGATATTATTGCCATTTTAGGTATGGATGAACTTTCTGATGAAGATAAACTAACCGTTGCTCGTGCAAGACGTGTACAGTTTTTCTTATCCCAAAACTTCCACGTAGCGGAGCAGTTTACAGGTCAACCAGGTTCCTATGTACCAGTTGAAGAAACGGTTAGAGGCTTTAAAGAGATCCTAGAAGGAAAATATGATGATATACCTGAAGACGCATTTCGTCTCGTCGGTCGTATCGAAGAAGTTGTTGAAAACGCGAAAAATATGTAAACAAGATTGTGCTTAAACTAGATAGATACAGGAAAACACATTTACAATGTAAGATGAAAGCTTATCCATCTAGCTTACATTGTGAAGTGTAACTTTCCTGTTATCTTTTCTAAATTGAAGGAGGGTTACACTTGAATACACTATCTGTCAGTGTCGTGACTCCTGACGGCTCAGTGCTAAATGATCAATATGATATGGTCATTTGTGTAACTGAACGTGGTGAAATAGGTATATTGCCAAATCATATACCGTTAATAACGCCTTTAATCATTAGTGCCATTCGTTTGAAAAAAGGCGATCAAATTGAACGAGTAGCTATCAGTGGCGGCTTTCTAGAGGTTAGCAATAACGAATTAACTATTTTAGCACAATCGGCAGAAAGAGGATCTGAAATAGATGTCGAACGTGCAAAAAGAGCAAAAGAGAGAGCGGAACGTCTCCTCCAATCTAAACAAGATAATGTTGACTTTCATCGGGCAGAACTTGCCTTGAAACGAGCAATGAATCGCTTAGACGTAGCTAACTAAAACAACACCCTTATGACAACACTGTTATAAGGGGTTTCTTTTTCTATATAGGAAAACATAAACAGACAATGTTAAAAATCACCGCCAGCAATTTCGATAAATTTCCCATATTTCCCGGGAAATGATCAGATTGAACGATGACATATTTTCATGCCTTACATTTTTCGACAATTTAACACAGCAATTGTAAATTCTTGTACAGGTACATGATTAAAAAACAACCTAATGTTAACATGAGTAAAAAAGATGTATATTTTTGAAAGGTAGGGTGAACAAATGCATGTTGAAATTGGTCAACTCGCGATCATTAGCATACTATCACATATTATTTTTATCTATCTCACCTGGAAAGTGATTGTTAATACAGTCAATATCGATCCCCTGATTAGAAAAGGGCGAGTGACGGAAGCCCGGATATTAGTCTTGTTTTTAACGATTGTTATTGGTAGTGGAGTCAGTCGGTTTTTCCTAGAAATTTTTCAATGGTCAAGGGATTTAATGTATTTGTTTTAGTAGTATGATAGTTTTATGATCCATTCTATTAATCTCGTATAAAATTCATCTCTCTTGTACAGACTGTATGTAGACCTGTTTTAAGGGGGATGAATGAGTTGAAAAAGATCGTGATTTTTTGTTTGGCTTTCTTGCTAACTAGTGATATTTGGCACGCTACAGATATGGCCAAAGAGCTTTATATAATAACGGATTTAATGGAAGAGCATGCTTATACGATTGATCATTGGCGTATTGTATTTAAAGAAAAATTATCGAGTCAACAACTTAATCACATTCAAGATAAATTACCACAACAAACCTTAACACAAGATGAAAATCACCAACGCATTTTGCTGACCTCGACACAACAAGATGAATTTTTTACTACAACATATCATTTACTCATCCCTAAGAACCGACAAATTTCTCCAGAATTAATTGTTGTCCTTGAAGACGATCAATGGACGAATGAACATCAAGCATCGTTACATGAAAAAATCAACGTGGTTACATCGACCTATTTTACAGAACTTGCTAATAGTTATACTTGTGTGAGTGCAATAAATAATGATATAATAAATCATGTGAATTTTTTATTAAACTTGAAGAAAACATTGAATTTAACCATTACTGAAAAACAAATCGATAAAACGCAGTCGACAAATAAACAAATTATTTACGGATTTACACCAAGATGGGACAACGAGATACATGTTTTTGATCGACGCCTAAATATACAGATTGTTTCATGGATCGAGGAAGCGAACAAAATAATAGTAGGCACACCTATCTTGATCTCTGAATATTAATATATGGAAATCGTACTTGAAGGAGAATTATATATGGAAAAAATTCTTATCAAAGGTGGGCAGCGGTTAACAGGAACAGTTAATGTTTCTGGAGCAAAAAATGCAGTACTTCCTGTCATAGCCGCAACGTTAATTGCAAAAAAAGGCAAAAGTGTTATTCATGATGTGCCAGCTTTGGCTGACGTATATACGATGAATGAAGTATTACGGAGTATGAATGTCAATGTACACTTTGAAAATAATACGGTAACGATTGATGCATCGGATGAATTATTAACGACAGCTCCATTTGAATACGTTAGAAAAATGAGAGCATCTGTTTTAGTATTAGGACCTCTATTAGCTAGAGAAGGTTATGCAAAAGTAGCAATGCCAGGTGGCTGCGCTATCGGATCACGTCCAATTGACTTGCACTTAAAAGGCTTTGAAGCGATGGGAGCGAAAATCCATGTCGGTAATGGATTTGTTGAAGCAAGTGTAAATGGGCGTTTGAAGGGTGCGAAGATTTATTTAGATGTACCAAGTGTTGGTGCAACCGAGAATATTATGATGGCAGCTACATTAGCAGAAGGCACAACGGTTATTGAGAATTGTGCCAAGGAACCTGAAATAGTAGACTTAGCAAATTTCCTTAACAAAATGGGAGCAAAAGTCATTGGTGCCGGAACAGAAACAATTCGAATTGAAGGTACCGATGAGCTTCGTGGTGCCAAACATACGATCATACCAGATCGGATTGAAGCTGGAACATTTATGATTGCTGCTGCAATTACAGGTGGCAATGTATTGATTCAAAATGCTGTGCGTGAGCATTTAAGTCCTGTTATTGCCAAACTTGAAGAAATGGGCGTCCAAATTCAAGAAGAAGAGAACGGACTTCGAGTAATCGGACCTAAAGTACTAAAAGCTACTGATGTAAAAACATTACCACATCCAGGGTTTCCGACAGATATGCAATCGCAAATCATGGCATTAATGCTCTATGCAGAAGGAACAAGTATTATTACTGAAACCGTCTTTGAAAATCGATTTATGCATGTTGAAGAATTTCGTCGAATGAATGCCAAAACTAAGATCGAGGGAAGAAGCGTAATTATTGAAGGACCTGCTGATTTACAGGGTGCCGAGGTTGCGGCAACTGATCTGCGGGCTGGTGCAGCCCTTGTTTTGGCCGGATTACGTGCGAAAGGTATTACACGTGTTACTGAATTACACCACTTAGATCGAGGGTATGTCGATTTTACTGAAAAACTAGCTAGTCTCGGTGCTAATATTAAGCGAGTTAGCAGTGAAGCAAGTGAACAGGAACAATCATTATTACAGTTGGATTACGCCAAACGAAGAATTGCCGAGATTTATTAATTACTAGTTTTATAACGTGTAATATAACCAAAAGACGAAACATTAGCCACTATTAATGTATCGTCTTTTAATATTACCCACAAATCATCAACTAGATTGTCTCTTCTATGACTTTTCCACAATTCATCATTTCTAGTTCTATTTTCTTTCCAAACCGTATACGTATATTAATAGGCTGATTGAGAGTTTTTATCTCGTCACTTTCATCTTGTTGCGTTGAGAAATGATGGGCCAAACTGGTAAAAATGGGAAGGAGGAAGAGACATAAACGGAAAACACACTCTTCAACAACAAATTACGAAGCCAAAACTATCCAAAACGAAAATTAAAACATATAAGCAGTTACAACGAAACCTCAATAAAAAACCTAAGCGTAAAAAGTACCAATCACTTAGTAAGAAAATAATTGGTAAGCGAACATTTCCGATCACATGGAAACTTCCAGTAGGATTGTTTATTGTCAGTATGTTTGTGATCATAATTATTCCAACCTTGATTGTCGCTCCTTATGCAAAAGAAAATATACACCAATCGATTCAGGAAGAACGCATAATAGATGAATTTACCGATGAAGCGGATCCTTTAGCTCTGACAGTATCCGTGATGCGTGAAAGTACAAATGAAATAGAATCTGTTCCATTAGAAAAATATGTTATCCATGTCCTTGCCTCGGAAATGCCGGTTGATTTTGAAATGGAAGCATTAAAAGCACAAAGCTTAGCCGCACGAACATATATCGTCAACTATTTATTACTTCACCAAGATGATTCAAATTCCAATATTACTGATACAACATTACATCAAGTATATAAAAATGAAACAGAGTTACAGGAACAATGGGGTGCAAAATATCATGCCAATATGCAAAAGCTAACTGAAGCGGTTGAATCTACTAAAGGACAGATTATTACCTATCAGGAACAACCAATTACAGCAGCCTATTTTTCTACTAGTAATGGTTATACAGAAAACTCAGAAGATTACTGGGAAAATGAAATACCTTATTTAAGAAGTGTTGAAAGCCCCTGGGATGAAGATTCGCCAATGTTTTTAGACCAAGAAATTTTTACGATCGAAGAAGTAGAGACAGCTTTGGGGGTGACCTTGCCGAAAAACACAACCATTCCGATTGAAATAACACGAACGAATAGCAACAGAGTCAAACAAATTAATATTGGCGACCACTCATTTTCTGGCAGAGATATTAGGGAAAAACTAGCGTTAAAAT
>CALAMD010000123.1 GCA_937925695.1 uncultured Bacillaceae bacterium
AAAAACTCTTCAATGAAATGATTCTTGTCGTCTCTCTATTTAGATAATATTGGTTTACAACCTGGAATATGTAAGCTTATAATGATACAATATTTGGACGAAAAATTGATTACTTACTCTATTAGTGAGTCAAGATTAATGATGTCTTTTATTATTATGGGGCTTTTAACTGTATAGTGACTATTACATCAAGGACGGTATGATAGGCATGGAAGTATCTAAAGGATTACAGGAACGAATTCGAAATAAGCCAGCAGCTCAAGATGGGTTTTGGGACGGGGTTCGAGCTTGTGTTCCGACCCTGCTAGGATATTTAAGTATCGGTTTTGCGGCTGGCGTTGTTGGTAAAACGGCCGGTCTTAGTATGTTAGAAATTGCACTAATGAGCTTACTTATTTATGCTGGATCTGCTCAGTTTATTGCAACAGGTATGATTGTTGCAGCAACTTCGCCAATAACAATTATTGTTACGATCTTTTTCGTAAATTTACGTCATTTGTTACTTAGCGCAGCCCTTGCACCATATTTTCGTCATTTAACGCCAATAAGAAATATGTTTATCGGTGCATTGTTAACAGATGAAACATTTGGGGTAGCTATGAATGAAACGATAAACAAAACTTCCCTTGGTGAAAAGTGGATGCATGGACTTAATATTACTGCATATTTGAACTGGTTGTTTGCAACAATTGCAGGAGCATTTTTAGGTCAATGGATTACAAATCCTGAAAAATTTGGACTTGATTTTGCCTTAGCAGCCATGTTTATCGGATTGCTTGTTTTGCAAATGACAAGTCGAAAAAAAATTGTTATTGATTTGATCGTAGCAGGTAGTGCAGTTGTTACCGCGGTTTGTGTCAGTTCAATCTATTCCACAAATATCGGAGTGATCGTAGCTATCATCGTTGCCGCTACAATTGGAGTTGTGATCGAGAAATGGAAGTAAATACTTATATTTTAATCATAATCATCGGTTCTGCCATTGTTACTGTTATTCCACGGGTCTTACCATTGATGGTTCTAAGTCGCCTAGCGTTACCAGACTGGATGATGCGCTGGTTAAGCCATGTACCTGTAGCAGTCATGGCAGCTTTAGTTGGTCAAGAATTATTTTTAACAGAGGGAAAGATATCAATATTAAACAGCCTTGAATTACTAGCAGCCTTGCCAACCTTTATCGTTGCGATTATTTCGCGAAGTTTACTGGCAACAGTCATCACAGGTATTATTTCAATGGCAGTCGTTAGATTTGTATTTTAATAAAATATATTAAGGATATTTGCTCCTGTATGACTCATGTTAAGGTAACTGGAAATCGTGATAAAGTTACTGCTGTTACCGTAAATCACATGAATAACATATATTTTCAATGGGGGATAATAAGCAATATCGTTGGCTTTACCCTGAAGATACAGTATTCTATAAACAAAGATTATTTAGAATCATTTTAAATAAATGGTTCGTTTAGATCGGAAAGAGGGAAGAAGATGGTTTTAGTAGATAAACAAGCTTTGAATCAAAGAGTAATGGATTTATATAAAAAATATGATGTAGATACCGATGAGAAGAGGGAACAGGCAGAGAATTTTATGCAAGCCGTGCATGATTTGATTGCCATCTGTGGCGATGATCCAGAACGGCCAGGCTTTGAGGAAACACCATTTCGTGTGCTAAAAGCCCATTTAGAGTATACAGAAGGGTATCGAGAAGATCCAAAAGAGCATTTACGTAAATTTTTTGCTGTTGATCATCAAGAATTGGTCATTGTAAAAGATATTGAATTTTATTCCTTATGTGAACATCATTTTGCGCCGTTTTTTGGACATGCCCATGTAGGTTATATTCCTAAAGGGAAAATTACTGGGTTATCAAAAATTGGCCGTATGGTCGACGGCTATGCCAAACGGTTCCAAGTACAAGAGCGATTAACAAATCAAATTGCCGAAGCAGTTGAAGAAGTACTTGAACCTGAAGGGGTCATGGTTGTTATCGAAGGAAAACATATGTGTATGTGTGGGCGAGGAGTGCAGAAAAAAGATTCAACGACAACAACGATGGCTACTAAAGGTCATTTTGCGAAAAACCGTGAAGCTAGACAAGAATTTTTGACGCTCATTAAATAATTAGTCAACAAATAAGTTCATCATTGACTCAGATAGGTGGTGAAGAGGTTGAAACATGCCATTATAACCGCAGGATCTAAAGGACTAGGAAAAAAAGTAACCGAATATTTTTTACAACAAGGCACAACGGTAACGGTTAATTATCGAAGTGATAAAAATCGTATTAAACAACTACAAGAAGAATGGCAAGCCTATGAAAATCAATTACAGTTCATTCAAGGGGATGTTACGAAGAAAGCCGATATTGTAAATATTGTTCAGCAAGCATATGACAGATTTGGTCGTATTGATTTTTTAATTCATAATGCAGGTCCTTATATTTTTGAAAAAAAGAGATTGATAGAGTATGAGGATGCTGAATGGTACGAAATGATTGAAGGAAATTTAAGTGCTGTCTTTCATTTTGCCAAATTAGTAATTCCGATCATGCGTAAGCAACGATTTGGTAGAATTATTACGTACGGTTTTCAGGACGCGGAACATTCTCCAGGTTGGAAATACCGGGCTGCATTTAGTGCAGCAAAAGTAGGCCTCGTTTCTTTAACAAGGAGTATTGCGATTGAGGAAGCAAAATATGGTATTACCGCCAATATGGTTTCACCAGGCGATATTAAAGGCGAGATGAAAGAAATGGATATTGACTCAGCAAGAAAAATTGTCGATCCTAAGACACCAATAGGTAGACCGGGATCGGGCGAGGATATTGCTCGACTGATTGGCTTTTTATGTGAAGAAGATTCTGATCTTATTACTGGCAGCGTGGTTTCAGCAGCCGGGGGCTTGCAGGTTACTAATAAATATGATGATTAGAAAATAGGTGGGGTATATATTCTAATTAGTCACCTATCCATTTTTTTCTAGAGCTTCTTATATCCTAATTATTCAAAGTAGTAAAATGTAATTAAGTCATATGACCTAGTTGCTAACAATTACATGGACGCAATCCTATATTTTAATAGTTACTGTTTTCTTGATTAGTAAAATAAAAACCTTCCTCGCTTAAAATGATCAGCAAGGAAGGTTTTCTATTTTCAAAAATGTTGTTGGCGTGTAAGGATAACTATTCTATTATTAGTTTGAAGATTTTTGTGTCTTTTTCCGTATTAGAACAGCCGCAAGAGTACCAACTATTAAAAGAACCAATCCTATTAATATCATATTATAGTAATTTGTAGCAGTGGCAGGAAGCTTATCTGAACTGTCAGACTCCGTTACTTCAGGTTCTTTTAACTCAGGCTTAGGATCCGTTGGTTTAGGCTCTTTTGGTTCGGGATGAGTTGGTTCTGGTTCGGTTGGTTTAGGCTCTTTTGGTTCGGGATCCGTTGGCTCTGGTTCGGTTGGTTCAGGCTCAGTTGGATCTGGATCCGGGTCTTCCAGAATTTCGCCTTCTAAACTTTGCGCGAATAGCCAATCAAATACATTTTCGTAGTCCCTATTTAAAACACCAGTGGTAGGTTCCATATCCCAATCTGTCTCATATATCTTGTTATAAAGAACCGCCGCTTCAACTTCATGAGCTATATAACTTAACAACGGTGGGTTCTGTTCCGGCTGATCAAATTGATGATAAGGCCATACAAAAGATTTGTTGCTATCAATTAGTGAAGCCCTCGCGTTTTTCATATGTGGGAAATTCTCATTTATAAAGTGCTCGAGGTTAGTCTGGTATGACTCACCATCATAAGAATTTACAAACATCCAATATGCCAAGTCTTTGTGTGCTTCGTCACTAGCGGCGTTTGGCGATCCAGATACCGGTGACATAGGAGCGCCGGCAGCGAAAAAGCCTGGGAAAGCATTAAGTAAGGTGTTCGTATACATACCACCCCATGAGAAGCCTGCCACATAGATACGATTTGGATCTACCGCACCGCTGGTAACTAAATCGTCTATTACAGCTTTTACATTTTCTACATTGGGAGTACTAATGCCATTATAGGAAATATTTAGAACATGGCTGGCATATTTATCGGTATTTTCATCCATTTTTTTCATCAGTGCGACCGCACCATTGGCAGATTTCATGGCTGCTTTTGGATCTGTTTCAGCGTTTGTACCACCGCGTCCCATGCCATGGATGTAAACATACAGCGGTAATCCTGCTACAACCTCGTCATTTTCATCTTTATGAAGGTAGAGCGCTCGATTGACCGAATTATCATTGTGAGTTGTAAACTTGTCGAGAATAGGGTTCACAACGCCTGTTTGCTCAAAAACTGCATAATCGATCGGGTTTCCATCAGTTAGAATGATGTCTTTCAATTGAACGACTCTGTAATTTTGCAGCGTCGAGTTACTGCTTCCATCCAAGGTGGTAACTCCACCGCTCGCCGTATAGAATTCAAACTCGATTACTATATAACGGCCGCTTTCCAGTCCGTCCTGATAATCCGGCGAATTTTCTACCACACCAAGATAACCACGAACATTTGGTTCATCATTGGCGTAAACCCTTGTGATCTTGCGTGTTCCTTCAAAGGTCACTGCGTCACCATTTAAGGACGTGTTTCTAGCAGATACCTCAAACATGTCCGGTGTCAGTTCGGAACCTTTCGCCGCCTTGCCTTCACCTAAGTCAATGATGAGTGCTGTAGTGTACTCGCCCTTTGCAAAGTTGTCATTCCATACGATAAAGTCAAGAATATCCGCATCCGAATCATTTTTGAAGGTCGCATGAATCTTATGGTTAGCGTTAATATTCTCAATGGTATAGGTATTATCCGTTACACTTACTTCAATGTCATCTATCGTTACGGTATCTAAAACCATACCGCGATCAGGGATAAACGTAAAAGTTTTATTTTCCCCCTTTTCTACCCTGAGGACATTGCCAGGAGCATTCGGCATTATTTTACCTCCCGGTCCTGTCGTGGCGGTAATTGAGACTCTTTCGTCGGCTTCTTCGGCACCTATGAGTGTTAACTTGTCTCTAAATGATGAGTCGCCCCCAAAACCCGAATCGGGTTCGCCGAAACTTGAAACAACTTCGTAACGGTCATTACCGGCTGACGATGAGTTGTTGATATTAACTTCAAATGTAAACGGGCCTTCTTCCAGGGTCAAGTTTCTCTTAGGTATTCTCATCTCGACGATATAGCCTGTTTCTGTAAGCTCGGTCCAAGCTGCTCTGCCCTCAGCAGCCTGTCCTGACAACACTCCTGTAGCGCTGACACGCCACTGGTTAGATCCATTGTCGCCTGGGCCGACAAAAAACTCCACGCTGTCATACATGTGATCAGGACCATTTCCTACATATACATCGCTGTCTTCTACGACTACACGAGCATACAGATAGTCCTCGTCCCAAAGAATCCTGGCTGTTCCCGTTGCTTTGGGTTTGGAATCATCTGAATCAGTTCTTCGGTCAATGATATGTTCCATTGTTTTCGCCCAAAGCGGGTCATTTGAACCTAGTTCTGGGGTCCCGTAAAGGGCTGTCGCTGTTTCCTCTGCTAAGTTTATTGGACTGTTTGACTCGAGGTCAATATCGGCAAAGCTAACAGACCTCGGCACCAATATTGCCAAGCAACAGAGAAATGCGAACATTGTGAGTAAGCTTTTAAATGGTTTTGACATTCTAAAAATCCTCCTCTTAATTTCTTTCTTTGGTGAATCAACACTATGCGTTGATCCAAACAAAACCTCAATTCAATTAATTAATGTATGATAAAATCACCCCTTTATCTATTCCAAAATCTATCAACACATCGTAGCAAATGCTGTCTATTTAACAGGTTTTATTGAAACAAATGAGTTAGATACATAAGTCTAGCTACTACACCAAGGGGCTACTTATTTACACTTCGATAATAATGACAGAACATTCTGAAAAATGTTCCGATTAATATGTTTCAAGATCACTTTGTAATGATAACAATCAATTTAGCTATCATTTATTTCAACAAGATACTAGCATTTTCCTTCTTTTGACTGGATTTCTTAAATTGAAGTTAGATAGGTTGCACTCAGTATAAAGGAGGCTTGTCAATCATTGTCGAATTATGGAAATAAAGGGGATGACTTTATAATTTGTCAGTAACTTATTATCGGTAATATATAGCCATCATACTTTAGCAATGTATTATTACAAAAATCAGTGGAAGATGATTTAATTACAGCTTGAAATGTTATGACTTGAGGATAAAGAGTTTTAGTTTCCCAAATTCAAGAATTTTTGTTAAATAAATATTTAACAAAAACATAAGAAATCATGAAGATGGAAGGGAGGAGTGATGGGGATGAGCATATTTAAAAGAAGGACGTAAAGCCAAAACGGAGAATGTCTTTGAAAAAGAGGTAAAGCCGTTATTAAAAGAGAGAGAAGGAAATGTGCAAGTAATCATGATAAATAGTTTCAGCAAATGGATCAATCAAGTATTTGGCGTAGATGATAAATACACTACACAAATCTATTCTTATAGAAATTAAAGTATTAGGATATCAAATCGTTAATGCGAAAGTAATAGGATTCAAAATCAAGGAGTGATCGGAATAACAGAAGTTTTCATATGTCTTTTTTGAGGGGTATACGTGTACTTTAAAGGAAGGATGTTCACATTCTACCGAATTTACGATCTAAAGTTATGAAAAAACAGTTTTAATAAAGTAATTTCGTAAAAATAATAACCCCTTAATCCTATGCAGGACAAGGGGTTTCGGTGATGGGCTGTACTGGGATCGAACCAGTGACCTCTTCGCTGTCAACGAAGCGTTCTCCCGCTGAACTAACAGCCCATGTTGAATAAACTTGTACATTTATAAACTATAAATTATTACTTGTGTTGTTTGGCACAATTAATACTATATAAAATTTATTTGTTTATGTCAAATTTTATCTTGTTAAGATTTATATTTTTTAACAAAAATATAAAAACACACGCAGGCAACTTTAATCGATTGCCTGCGTCATTTTATTCATATTTATTTACACTTGATGTTAACAATGCAGATGTAGCCCCAATGATCATAAGGAGATAAATAAAATGATGAGTAAGCAAAATTTATGCTCTGCTAATGCAGTCAGATACAGCAAAGCCACAATTTACCAATCCAAACTCATCCTTATATCTCCTAATAAAACTTAATAACCATAGCCAACGTAGGCGGCACCAACAATAATTAACAGGATAAATAGCACTACAATTAGCGCAAAACCTTTACCATATCCATAAGAAGAGCTACCCATATAATATCCACCTCCATCATTGCATTTGTTATCAATGTATGTAAATAAAACAATAATGAATATGGTAATACCCCACAACTGGCTATTTTAGGCATTTCGACAAAATATTTACCATTTTCATCACCGATTCTGGCAATTATGCAGAAAACAACCAAGCGTTGTTGTTCGCTTGGTTGTTTAATATGTGTCCTGTTTACTGCTTCTACATGATAGACGGAGAGTAGCTCATCTTACAAAATGTTGATTTCTACTCAAGATAATTTAAAATCATAATTCTTTTGTCGTTTCCTGTTTGTTATTACCCTCGTTAAGCTCTTCAGATATTTCCGTTTGGAATTGGGGAGATGGGGGAAGAACCATAAATTCTTTTGCAAAGATATGTTGTACCATATATTGGTGAAAAAAACTTCGACAATGGTGATGAAAACGGCTGAGACGAATGAAGAAATTCCTAAATTAATTGACTCTATGATTAATAAATAGCCTAAAACCCATACTCCGATAAATGCTAAAAAGAAATCCGCCACGGCAGCGATGGTGTTATCGAAATTTGGCAGGATGATTAAGTCACCAATGATAAACGAAATACCTGTTAATAATAGACTTATGGACAATATATTGGCAAAGGTGATGCCATAAAATCCGCCAAGAATCATCATTAACACGGCCAAATGAATCACAAACTTAATGATTAAAGCTAATGCATATTTCAATTGCTTGCCTCCTTATTCATTGATGGTGTTTACTAACTGCTTGGCACATGGAAAAATTATCAATTAATTGCTACTATTGTCTCCCATTCCGGAAAAAAACATTCGTCTCAATCATCATGTTTACTAACGGACATGAATATTCTTGGAAGTAAGGTGATCCAACAAAGATGTAGATGTATTGAATAAGGAGAATTAGATGAATTCATTTGGCAAGAAATTTATTCTCGTGATCCTTGGTGGATTTTTGCAAGGGATCGGAATGGGTATATTTTTATTCCCGCAGTCAATTCCTTCAGGTGGCGTTGGTGGTTTAGCGATCATTTTGCATCATATATTTCATCTCAATATTGGACTAGCTTTATGGCTTGTTAATTTTTGTCTTATTCTTGTTGGCATTAAATATTTGGGCAAACGATTTGCACTTTGGACAATTTTTGCGATAACAATCGCTTCATTATCAATAGAACTGTTTGATATGACCATTTTCCTTCAGCAACGAAATATAATTTATGATTTACTTGTCGGTTCAGTATTTTTAGGAACAGGAATCGGGTTATTAATGCGTCAAGGTGTATCTAATGGTGGTATTGGCGTGATTGCCCTTGTCATCTCGGGGCGAAGAAATATATTACCAGGGAAGCCGTTATTCATCATCAATGGTTTCATTTTTGTCCTTACAGGTATTTTGATCCACTGGAAAATCATTATTTTAGCTTTAATTAGTCAATGGATTGCTACAACAGTAATCGATCAAATATGTCGCATTACTTTTTATCAAGCTTATACGTTAGGATGGCGAAAGAAACCGTAATTATATATAGTTATATTGATATTGTTGCTTACGTTTCTTTTTATCATCGTTGCCTCTGACGTGAATGAAAATTAAGACGAGTAGCCCAACGATACAAGTTAGTATGGCAATCGAAATAAACATACCACTACGGGACCAATCCATTAAGCGGGCAAAGATTGGCGGACCGGCAGCAACGCCAATAAAACGAACGGAACCGTATAACGATGAGACAAAGCCTCTTCTATCTTTACCAACAGATCCGGTGATTAAGCTATTCACACATGGCAAGACAAGCCCTGCACCAATGCTACTTATTGATAGGACAATGAGAAAAAGGACTAATTGCTTAGTAATAATCAATAGAGCATAGGATAATGTCATACAACTAAAGCCAATGATGATTAATCTTTTCATTTTATTAAATTTTTTACCGATAATATTACCTGTTATGTAGGCAAAGCTAACCATAACAAGTAAAGGAATCGATAAAATAAATCCTTTGATGACACCTTCAATTTTGTATTCTTCTTCTAACATGTCAGATAGGTAAAAGAGAATACCAAAGAGCGTAAATAAACAAATACCTCCTGCTAAATAGGCAATACTTAACCATCTTCCCTCCATCTTAAAAACGCTTTTTAAGCCGATTAAATATTTTCGGAAGGGCGGTGGTGAGGCTAGTTTTGGTTTTTCTTTAACAAAAAATAAGACAAATATAATGGCTAAGATACAAAGGCCAGGGAACGTAAAAAATACGGTGTACCAAGTAACTAAACCTGCTAACGAACCGAGAATTGGTGAAAGGACTTTACCGAGTCCGTTAGATGCTTCAAAAATTCCTAACACACGACTTTGTTCTGCACCTTTAAATAAATCACCAGTTAATGCCATGGCAATCGGTGCTGCTCCGGCCGCGCCAATTCCTTGGAAAATCCGACCTATTAATATCCAAATATAAATATTTGAAAAAAAGGCGACACTAATCCCTGCTAATAATCCCCCAAGAGCAAATAAAAATAATGAGGGGACAATAACGACTTTCCGCGTGTATCGATCAGAAAGATAGCCGACAATCGGGATAAATATGGCGGCTGCAATAGAAAAGACAGTGATGACAAGGCTTACTTGCATTTGCGATAGGTCGAGTGATGATTTCATCGCGGGAAGAATCGGAATAAGCATCGAATTTCCAAGGGTCATGATTAAAGGGATTGATCCAATGGAAATAATAGTCATGCCATTATTTTTTGATGATGACACAAGCAATACACCCCTTCATCATGATTAGGACTTAACACTAATTGGTGGTGAGACGAACCAACCTTTATCCTCGATTAATGTTATTAATTTTTGTTCATAAGCTACTCTTTCTGTATGAAAATTTTCAAAAATGGACCGGATAAAATCTTGAAATGCACAACCAATGATAAAACTGCATAGTAGTCTGCCGTAGATCAATTCTTTTTTAATAAGTAAAGCCATTTCAGCATCATGAAGACGTGCACCCGCAGGAATGTCTCGTACCTCTACATGGGGACGATCTGGAGGTTGGGGGGGCAAGCGAATCCCTAGCTCTTTTAACAGCTTTTCAATTTGTTCGACTTCTTCCTCATAGCAATTTTCAAATAAATCCTCTAAGTAATTTTTAAAGTCATCTTCTTCTGAATGATTCATGTACACCTGTAAAGTTAAGATATTCATTTTGGCATCGTATAAGTAAGCCCACAAATGATATATTTCTCCCGAATGTAAAGGTTTATCTCTATTTACATTTGACATCTTTTGACCCCTATCTTTTTTTCATAGTATTACTGTTAGTACCTTAAAATATGTACCTTCAATTAATTACTTGGGACAGGAACCTACTATTTAAAACAACATAGGCTAAAACAGAGCTGATTTACAGAAATGGAAAAAGAGGGTAAGTATATGAAGAAATTATTAGCGTTTGTCTGCCTTAGCCTTAGCTTGATGATTCTCGTTTCATTAATGTCTGGTTGCATACAGAAGGATGTATCTTCTACTGACGTAACTAAGGAACATGTGATAAGGATTGGTTATCAAAAAAATTGTCCTTTCGTAATTTTGCGAGGCCTTGGAACATTGGAGGAACGTTTAGAACCTCTTGGCTATACGGTTGAATGGAAAGAATTCCAAGCTGGACCAGCGTTAACAGAAGCTTTACATGCTGGAAGCATTGATATTGGGCGAACGGGGAATTCACCAGTAATTTTTGCACAAGCAGCGGGAACAAAATTTGTGACATTAGCTGCCGGCAAACCTAAATATGAAGGAAGTGGCATCCTAGTACCAAAAGATGCTGAAATCTCGTCAGTGGCAGAATTAAAAGGAAAGACAATTGGTTTTGCGAATGGATCAAGTTCCCATTACCTCATTGTTAAGGCTTTGCAACACGCAGGGTTAAATTATGAAGATATTACCCCGGCATTTTTATCCCCAGGAGATGCAAGAGTAGCTTTCGAACAGGGAAATATCGACGCTATGGTAGTTTGGGATCCATTTACAGCTTCAACTGAACTGCATTCAGAAGGTAAATTATTAACTAATGGTGAAGGACTGACGACAGACCGCGACTTTTTTATCGCGACTGAAGAATTTGCCGAGAAACATCAAGAAATTGCAACTATTGTTATCGAAGAAGTGAATAAATCATCTGAATGGGCAAATAACCATCATGAAGCATTAATCGAAATGTTAGCACCAATTTTAAATCTAGATCAGGAGTCCATTAAAATAGCTGTTGAAAGACGTGTGTATGGTGTCGATGAAATAAACCACGATATCATTGCTGAACAACAAGATATAGCAGATACATTTTATGAATTAGGCATTATTCCAAAACGCATAGATGTTTCCGAAGTCATGGAATAGTTGTTTATGTAAGGAGGGTTAAATTCTTGAAGAACATATTAAGCAATGTAACAAAGCCTATAGTTCCATGGTTAGTTCCGAGCTTCATTCTGTTATGTTGGCAATTATTTTCATGGTTTCATCTCATACCAGAAAGAATTTTACCATCTCCACTCGCTGTTTTAGCAGCCGCTTATAAATTATTGGTAACAGGCGAACTGATGGATCATATGTTGATCAGTTTAGGGAGGGCACTGATTGGCTTTGTCATCGGTGGGGCTATTGGATTTATCCTAGGATTGGTGAATGGGATATTCCGCCATGCTGAATTATTTTTAGATACATCCATACAAATGATTCGCAATATCCCCCATTTGGCATTAATTCCATTAGTAATTCTGTGGTTTGGCATTGATGAGACAGCGAAAATATTTTTAGTCGCCCTCGGTGTTTTGTTCCCTGTATATATTAATACGTATCACGGTATTAAATCTGTGGATAAAGGCTTAATTGAAATGGGAAATGCCTATGGTTTAAAGGGAAGATTGATGTTTTTTCATATCATCTTACCTGGCGCCATGTCATCGATCCTTGTTGGTCTACGTTTTTCTCTTGGTGTGATGTGGCTTACATTAATCGTTGCGGAAACCATTTCAACCCACGTAGGAATTGGTTACATGGCGATGAATGCGAGGGAATTTATGCAAATGGACGTCATCGTGTTAAGTATTATCATTTATGCATTGTTTGGAAAGTTCTCGGATATGATTGCACGATTTTTCGAGCGAAAATTACTCCACTGGAATGCATGAAGGGGAGAAGATGAGAGTGGAATATAAATGGATAGAACGGACACATATATTATTGGATCAGGTCAAAAAGTCATATCACCAGTTAGAAGTGTTAAAAGGAATTCACTTATCTATTCAACAAGGTGAATTTATTGCGATTGTCGGTAAAAGTGGTTGTGGGAAAAGTACGCTTCTTCGGTTAATCGCTGGATTAGAACCTGCTACGGAAGGAAATATTTATGTAAACCGCCAAGCATTAAATTCTTTGAATCAGGATGCACGAATCATGTTTCAAGATGGTCGATTACTACCTTGGAAAACAGTCATTGATAACATTGCCATTGGCTTACCAAAAGAAATGAAAGAAAAGGCGTTCGACTCCTTAAAAAATGTCGGTCTTTCTCAACGTGAACATGACTATCCGAGGAAATTGTCTGGTGGTCAACAACAACGGGTTGCTTTAGCTAGGGCATTAGTGCATAATCCGGAAATCTTATTATTAGATGAGCCGTTAGGTGCACTAGATGCCTTAACAAGATTAGAAATGCAAGCTTTAATTGAAGCGTTATGGCTAAATAAAAAGTTTACAGCTATTCTTGTCACCCATGATGTTGAGGAGGCAGTTGCGATTGCCGATCGGGTAGTGCTTATTGAAAATGGCTTGATCAAACTCAATCAACAGATCGATCTACCCCGTCCCCGCCAACGTACCCATTCAAAATTTTCCTTATACGTAGATCAAATCCTTAAACTGATTATGAACAAGCAACAAAGTAGCGTTCAGGAAGATAATCAAATTAGAACGATTAGCGGTTAAACATCAAAATTAGCATCAATTGTCACAGTTGGATTATTTAGGTATGATAAAAGTAATTATCATGAACAAAGGAGTTCAAGATGATGAACAATACTTTATTTCAATTCGATCTTACTACCCACGAAAAACAAGCATTCATCAATGTAGATCATTACTTACAAGAAGCCTTGGCCGAAAGTAAAGTAGAAGAAGGAATCATGATTGTCTTTTGTCCCCATACGACAGCTGCTATCACCATTAATGAAAATGCTGATCCTGATGTGAAAACAGATTTAAAATTTGGTCTGGATGTTACATTTCCGAATCGAAAAGAATATATTCATATGGAAGGAAATTCTGATGGCCATATGAAGTCCTCTGTAGTAGGAGCAAGTGAAACATTAATTATCACAGGTGGACGCTTGGTGCTAGGTACGTGGCAAAGTGTTTATTTCTGTGAGTTTGACGGGCCACGTCATCGAAAGTTTTATGTAAAAATAATTGAAGGTTAATCTTTGCAAGTAAAGAAAAAGGGATAGATCGGCAATCAAGCCAATCTATCCCTTATTGCGTTATTAATCATTGGATAATTTTAATATATCAAGAATCTTGAAAAATAAGCTGAGTATAATCGCAACAATAGTTGCTAACCCCATGCCTGTTAGGGCAACCTGTCCTAATTTTATAGTTGCACCACTAATTCCTATCACTAAGACAACACAGGTTAAGATTAAGTTTTGCGCTTTACTATAGTCAACTTTCGCTTCAACGAGCATCCGTAGACCACTAGCGGCAATAATTCCAAATAAGAGCAGAGAAATACCACCCATTACAGCTTCTGGTATTGATGAAATGAGTGCTGCTAATTTTCCACCGAAGGATAAAACGATGGCAATAACTGCTGCTAAACCGATGACCCAAGTTGAATATACGCGAGTGATTGCTAACACACCAATGTTTTCACCGTAAGTTGTATTTGGTGTTGAGCCGAACAAGCTAGAGATAATGGTGGAAATCCCGTTACCTGCTAATGAACGATCTAATCCGGGATCTTTTGCTAAATCTTTACCAACGATATTACTTGTAACAAATAAATGGCCAATATGTTCAGGAATGAGTACAAATGCCGCCGGCAGAATAATAAGGATCGCATTCCAATCAAATTTTATTTTATAAAATTCCGGTGCTGAAATCCAAGCGGCTTCTTGTACATCCGTAAAATCAACTAAACCAGCAAAATAAGCAATAATATAACCAGAAATAATACCGATTAAAATAGGAATAATTTTTAGAAAACCTCTCATGGTGACCCAGCATATAATCGTGATGAGTAATGTTGCCAAGGCAACAGAGGCCACTTTAGGATCCAAGGTCCACGTTGTTGGATCTACATCATCAGGCGCAATCCAACCAGCCATTTTTGCAGCTACAGGTACTAACTCTAAACCTATTACGGCAACAATGGCACCCATTGCTGCTGGTGGGAATACTACATCGATCCAATTTGTCCCAGCTACTCTTACGATCAAGGCAACGAGGGTCAATACAATTCCAACAGCTAGGAAACCACCAAGTACATAGCTATAACCTTCACCACCAACATATTGATCAAGAACAACGGTTACCGGTGAGATAAAAGCAAAACTTGAACCTAGATAGGCTGGAATTTTTCCCTTGGTGATAAAAATATAAAGTAGTGTACCAATACCGTTCATTAATAAAATTGTTGCCGGATTGACACCAAACAGAATTGGAACTAAAACTGTTGAACCGAACATAGCAAATAGATGTTGTAGTCCGAGCGGTAAACTTTGAAGTAATGGTAAACGTTCATGGACTTGAATTTCTTTATAATTTGCCATATTTTATATCCCCTTTTTTCAAATTTTGTTTACCGGCTACCAAATCTTTAATGTTTGAGAGACCTTGTTTTATTGATATAAAAAAACACCTTGCTATTAAAAAGCAAGGTGTTTTCATATTGTCTAGGCAATGATGAATATAAATCTCCCAATAAACAGACTACCAAATTAGTCTGTAACACCTTGCCAGTCTCACAGGACTGAATTAAAGGTAACCGTATAAACTTATCCATCTCATTATTGCATAAAAAATAAATAAGTCAATCTTTATTGCTGTTGTTTATGGTAGGCAGAATAGTTGGAAAATTCATTCTTTAGTTAACTATTTGTCAATTCGCCTGCCTGTGTTTTACAATAAGAACAAGTCATTTTTTATTGGTATTTAAAGGAGTTCAAATAACGTGACAAATAGGAAATTAATTATCATGAATCTATTGACCTTCTTCGCATTTGTCGTCGTAGTCAGTTTAGGTTTAAGTCAGTCGAGAACACAACAAGAAAGTTTCCGAACTGAAATTGATGTCGAGGTCGAATATAACCAAAGTGATATTACTACGAATGCATTAAGTCAAGTAAGTCTCGTGTTAAAAAATCTAGATATCATAGATGATGATCAGTTGATTGAGGAAGAACGATTAGACATCTCGGAAATAGAAGAGGATGAAGAA
>CALAMD010000124.1 GCA_937925695.1 uncultured Bacillaceae bacterium
GAACAACCAAAACAAGAGCAACCTAAAGTAGAACAGCCAAAACCGGAACAGCCAAAGCAAGAGCAACCTAAAGTAGAACAGCCAAAGCAAGAACAACCTAAAGTAGAACAGCCGAAACAAGAAGCACCTCGAGCTGAACAACCGAGACAGGAACAACCAAAACAAGAACAACCTAAACAAAATCAAAATGGTCAACAATCACAATTAAATCAATTCGAACAACAAGTAATCGAGTTGACAAACCAAGAGCGTGCGAAACATGGTTTAGCTCCCCTACAAGCAGACCTAGAATTAAGCAGAGTTGCTCGTGAAAAATCTCGTGATTTAGCAGTCAATAATTACTTTGACCATAATAGTCCAACTTATGGTTCACCATTTGACATGATGAGAGCATACGGTATTTCTTATCGTACAGCAGGTGAAAATATCGCAAAAGGTCAGCGTTCACCTCAAGAAGTTGTCAATGCTTGGATGAATAGTCCAGGACACCGCGCTAATATTCTTAATGGTAACTTTACTCATATTGGTGTTGGTTATGTTGAACAAGGCAATCACTGGACACAAATGTTTATTGGTAAATAAAAATAGCTTTAATATGTAGACCAACTCGTTAACGGGTTGGTCATTTTTTATGTTCAGTGTAAGGTTTGCTCATTTTTTTAATCCGAAAACACCTCGATTATCTGTCCTCTATATAAATAAGATTCCTCATAGTTGCTCAAGAAATACATATTCGTTATATTGAGTACAAATATGTTTTAGTGATGGGGTGTAATGAACATGTGCGGAAGATTTACTTTATATGCTGATGAGGATGAGATATTGCGATCCTTTGGGTTAACTGAACCAATTTTAGATTATCGCCCGAGTTATAATATTGCTCCAGGTCAAAATGTTGTGGCTGTGATTCATGATGGACAAAAGAAACGGGCTGGCCACTTACGTTGGGGACTTGTGCCATCCTGGGCTAAAGATGAAAAAATCGGCTATAAAATGATTAATGCCCGTAGTGAAACTGCTCATCAAAAACCAAGTTTTAAACAACTAATGGCCAGGAAGAGATGCCTCATTATTGCTGATAGTTTTTATGAATGGACCCAATCTGACCAAGTAAAACAACCACATCGCATCTCGGTAAAAAATCGACGACTATTTGCTTTTGCAGGCTTATGGGATAAATGGGAACAAGCTGGAAAAACATTATTTACTTGCACGATATTAACGAAAGATGCAAATGACTTTATGCGACCTATCCATCATCGTATGCCAATTATTTTACCAAAAGAAAAAGAAGAAGAATGGATTAGGCCCGAGGTCAAGCAACCAATTGAAATGAAAGAATTTTTAGACCAAATAACGAGTGAAGCGTTATCTGCCTATCCGGTCGATACGTATGTAAATAAAGCGAGCAATAATGATGAACGCTGTATTCAACCATTAGTAAGTGAGTAGGACAATGTCGGTCGTTTGAACCAACCGTGATCGGATTCGATTGTTTTACCAACTATATGGTAATATAAATAGTAAGAAGGTATAAGAAAACGTCAATAACATTTGCAGGATATGTATTTGAGAGGAAGAGGTAATAGATGATTCGCGTATTATTTGTTTGTTTAGGAAATATTTGTCGATCACCAATGGCAGAAGCTGTGTTTCGACAAATGATAGAACAAGAAGGATTAGCAGAAAAAATCACAGTAGATTCAGCAGGGACGGCCGGGTGGCATACGGGGAAACCGCCTCATAAAGGTACTCGAAAAATATTGGATCAATATGATATTTCCTATGAAGGGATAACAGCCCGTCAAGTTCGGGAAGAAGATTGGCAAGATTTTAATTATATTATTGCAATGGATGATCAAAATATAAACGATTTGTTAGCCAATGATCTAGTTAGCGATAAGGTAGTTGTTAAGAAATTGATGGACTTTGTTGATCAGCCACCAGAAGAAAATGTTCCGGATCCCTATTATACTGGTGACTTTGATTATACGTACCAATTGGTATCTCAAGGCTGTCAAAAGTTAATGGAATATATTAAACAAAAACATAACCTATAACGAAGAGGGGTGACCTGATGGGAAAACGTAAATTCTATACAGGAATAGTTTTAGGTGCTGTGGTTGGTGGAATGATTTCGTTGATCAATAAGGATGCGAGACAATATGCAAAACAAAAGTTACAACAAACGATGCAAGAAACAAGATATTATGTCAAACATCCATCTGAAGCCGTGAGAAATGTAAGGGTAAATGTTGATCAATTTAATCAAAAATATTCACGAGGTGTTTCAAGTACGATTAATACATTAGAACAAATCGAAGAAACACTGGATAAGTTGATTAAGCATGAGCCGGAGTCCAAACGAATAGAATAGGATAATGCATGCAAGACATTTCTAGATAGATGAGGGATAGGTAATGGACAAAGTGCTTGCGTTTGGCAAACTGTTAACGAAACGAATAATCCAAGTTGATCTATTCGGACTTTCCGCTCAACTCGCCTATTTTTTTCTCTTATCACTGTTTCCGTTTTTGATTTTTCTGTTTAGTTTGTTAGGTTATTTTCCGGTAGATGAACAGGCATTACTAGAGTTTATTGCCATTTATGCACCTGCTGATATTATGGATTTGCTTTCGAGTAATGTCAGTCAAATCGTGAACAAGCCCAGCTCGGGCTTGTTATCAGTCGGTGCGATTGGTACTCTATGGTCTGCCTCAAATGGGGTCAATGCAATTACCCGGGCCTTTAATCGGGCTTATGAAGTAGGAGAAAACAGATCATTTTTGAAGTCCCGACTGATTGCTATTGCCTTAACGATTGCAATGGTCCTCGTGATTTGTATTGCCCTACTATTACCTGTATTTGGGAAAATGATTGGCGAATACCTGTTTTCACTTTTTGGCTTATCAGGTTTTATCAGTGTATGGAATTCTTTACGGTGGATTATCTCTTCTGTATTTTTATTTATTGTTTTGTTAGCGCTGTATAAGTTAGCTCCACATATCGTGATTAGGTTGAGAGATGCATTATGGGGTGCTATTTTTGCAACCGTTGCTTGGCAATTCGTTTCGCTAGTGTTTTCGTTCTATGTAAGTACGATAGGGAATTATTCTGCTACATATGGTAGCTTAGGTGCTGTTATTATGTTAATGATTTGGTTTTATTTATCAGGAATCATTATTATCGGTGGCGGAATCATGAACGCAATGATTCATAAAATAAGAACTGACAAAATGATAAACTGATTTCTTGTTTGAAATAAACGATTTAATTTTTTTGTTAATTTCGTTCTTTAATATTAGTATTTGAAAGTCAACCCTTAGTTAAGATTAACTAAGGGATTTTTTTATAGGATAATGCGACTAATACGTGTATAGACTATGTGCATCAAGCACTATCAGTTGATTGATACAGATGGTGACTTTGTACTATAACAGGTGTAATAACGAGTCTTAGGGGTTGAAATAATAATATAGTACTGTTACAATGTTTATCAATGTTTGAATGCAACAAATAATAATTAAGGAGTTGATTATGTGAAAAAGCAACATTTTTTCATAACAATAATTATGATGATACTGATCATCGCTGGGTGTGGACAGTCAGACCAGCCTGATCGTGAAAATACAGAAGGTGCTACAAACTCAACAAATAATGTAGCCCAAGAAAATGATGGCGAGCCAGCTAATAAATGGGAGGAAATCCAACAAGCTGGGAAACTTGTCGTTGGTACTTCTGGAACTTTAATTGCTGCCTCATACTATGATGGTGATGAAGAAACAGAAGATCAATTGACTGGATATGACGTAGAAGTGATGCGAGAAGTCGGAAAAAGACTTGGCTTAGAAGTTACCTTTGAAATCATGGGCATAGATAGTATGTTACCAGCCATTAAAAGCGGACGAATTGACGTAGCTGCTAATGATATTGAGGCAACAGCAAAACGCAAGGAAGAATTTAACTTTAGTGAACCATATAAATATTCCTATACAACGATGGTCGTTAGAAAAGAAGATAATTCTGGGATCAACTCTCTTGAGGATTTAAAAGGGAAAAAATACGGTGGTGGTGCAACAACGATATTTGGCCAAATTGCTGAACATTTTGGTGCTGAAGTTGTACCTTACGGGAATGCTCCGAATGAAGCCTACTTACGAGATGTACATAATGGGCGAACAGATGTGGTCATCAATGATTACTATTTATGTAAGTTTGGTGTCGCAGCCTTTCCGGAGTTTGATATTCATCTACACCCAGACCTAAAATTCCACCCCACCGAGCAGGCAATCGTTATTCCAAAGGGTGAGGATGAACTAACGGAGAAGATTAATGAAGCGTTAAACGAAATGCGTGAAGATGGGACCTTGTCAGAACTAGCGATTAAATTTTACGAAGAAGATGCTTCACAAAAGCCAGAAGAAGAGATTGAAGAAATTGAAGGATTGGATTTATAGGAGCAGATACAATGAACCTCAATGGATTTGATTTTGGTGGTTTGTTTGATGTTCAACTAGCATGGGAAAGCCTACCGTTCGTCCTCGGTGGCTTACCCATGACCTTATTAATATCGTTTGTTGGCATGGGCATCGGTTTAGTGCTCGGTACCATTTTATCCTTAGCGAGAAACTCCAACCGGTGGTACTTAGATTGGCCAGCCCGTCTTTACATTTCATTTATGCGGGGTACTCCGATTCTTGTGTTTCTATTTATTTTATATTTCGGTTTACCGATTGTCGGGATTCAATTTGACAATATTACGGCAGCTTGCTTAGGTTTTGGCTTAAATAGTGCCGCCTATATTGCCGAAGTGAATCGGGCATCCTTCAATAGTATTGATAAAGGTCAGTGGGAATCTGCTAAAGCCTTGAATATGAGCTATTGGTTAACAATGCGAAAAATTATTTTTCCGCAAGCATTTCGGATAGCGATACCACCGTTAACGAATGTATTTTTAGATGTCGTCAAGGCAACTTCATTAGCAGCGGTGATTACGATCCCTGAGCTATTTCAAAAAGCACAAATAGTGGCAGGAAGAGAATTTGATTCCATGACCTTGTATATTTTAGTCGCCTTTATTTATTGGCCAATGTGTGCGCTGATTGAATGGTTCCAACATTATTTGGAAGCACGAAATAGTAAGTATGTAGCCAATTAATACAGTTGACTGTTGTTGCTTGTCGTTTTAGGCAGTACGCTGTACACGGGAACGACTCAACGCATCTAAACTTTGTGAAGTCGCTCGTGAATGGATGAAAGTTGATCCAAAACTGTACGAAGTCGCTCGTAAACGGACGGAAGTTGATCCAAAACTGTGCGAAGTCGCTCGTGAATGGACGAAAGTTGATCCAAAACCGTGCGAAGTCGCTCGTGAATGGACGAAAGTTGATCCAAAACTGTGCGAAGTCGCTCGTGAA